>NZ_JAVTWC010000055.1:0-11303 GCF_032229445.1 Tahibacter sp. | reverse complement strand
ATTCATCGACGTGTTCACAACGTAGTAGCATGATTTCGTACACCTGACGAACCGTCGAACTATTCTCCAAAGTGCAATAGATGACTTTCAATGAGGCTTCGATGGCATCTAGCGGGTCGGTATAGCGCTCTGAACAAAGGGTTAAGTCCACATTTTCGATCAGCGGCGCGAACACATCTTTCCGTACCTCCAGAAAGAGTTCGGCTTTCCCCTTGAAATGCCAGTAAACCGCGCCGCGGGTGAGGCCTGCAACCTGTGCAATTTGCTCCAAAGTTGAGCGGCCAACACCATGCCTATGAAACACCTCTCTGGCGGCGTCAATTATCTTCTGGCGGGTGCAATGCGCTACTGCCTTAGTCCGTCTGACCACAAAGCGCTCCGGTTTTGTTCTTCCATGTGCGGCGCGTGCCAATCCATTCGTCTCTTGCTCCTCCAGCACACCCCGATTGTCCGGGACAGTTGATCCCGATTGAAATTTTCAGGCTAGTGTAGTGTTGCACGCAGAACGCGACTTATAGCCTCAGATTTTGTCGTCCCTGCGAAGGCGGGGACCCAGTGTCTTCGTCGCGGAACGCCACTGGATTCCCGCCTTCGCGGGAATGACGTGTAAATCTCACTATGTTCCATCAAGAATGCAGCACTACACTAGGTCTAATTCTGATGTCCTCTTGTTGGATTGTACAGTACAATCTAATCGTCTCAGAAACTAAGGGAAACTCAGGAGCCCTTTTGTCGAAATCATTGCCAACGACACCATCAACATGCTGACCATGTTCGCCATGGCTGGCCATCGGACTGCTAGTCGACGCCGCCGGGGCATTGCTGGCTTCCGGCTCACAACTGTATAAAGCGCTGGGCGGCAGGCTGGCAGCAAGAAATGAGCACGGTGCCTGAACACGACCATGCAGACATGGCTACAGGCCAGTGCCGGTTGCATTCTTTGCATGTAAGCGCTGATTTGCAGCGCTCTGCGTCGTGTGGCTTTTCGCGCCAGTTGCTGACGAAACGCAAGTACTCGCATCCTCGTCAGGTTTTGTCTGCATGGCTGCCCTTGAGTGTTGGCTGTGTAGAACTTAACGCTACGTAAAGCGCAGTTTTTCCAATCTTGAGTCGTAGAGCGGCCTCTCGAACGTTTAGTCCTTGAGTTAGTAGCGTCCTGGCCTTCTGCAATTTCTCGTCCGTCACGACGGGCTTTCGCCCTCCCTTGCGGCCCCGTGCAGCGGCGGCGGACAAACCTGCCTTGGTACGTTCGCGGATCAGATCGCGCTCAAATTGTCCGAGCGCGCCGAATACGTGAAATATGAGGCGGCCGCCGGGTGTCGTGGTGTCGATGGCTTCGGTCAGGGAGCGAAATCCCACGCCACGCGCTTCCAGTCCGGCAACAACCTCGATCAGATGAGGCAAGGAACGGCCCAGCCGATCAAGTCGCCAAACCCCAAGAACATCACCTTCACGCAGGAATGCCAGTGCCGACGATAGGCCGGGCCGTTCCGATGTAGAACCGGAAACCGTGTCCTCAAACACTCGCTCGCATCCGGCCTTGCGAAGCGCATCCGTCTGCAAGGCGGTATCCTGTTCCGCCGTCGATACCCGTGCATAGCCAATCAATGCCATTTCTGATTTTCTTGTCCGTTATCTCGTCCGCTAATTATATTGTCCGACTTATCACCAAATCAACATTTTTACGGACAATATGGGCGCGGCCGTTAGACGATCGTTTGACGGACAAACGCCGTGGGCACAATGAAACAGCGAACCGTCTTAAGCCGGAACCGCCGAAAGTTCCGTCAGCCGAAAAGCTTGCTGTGCGAGCCAAGCCTGGCCAATCTCAGGGTGTCGGAGTCGGACTTGCGGTAAATCAGCAGCAGGTCGGGCTTGATGTGGCATTCACGGTAGCCTGCCTAATCGTCAGAAAGGTCGTGATCGCGGTAGCGTGCATCCAACGGCTGATCGGTTGCCAGTGCGAGCAGCACCGGTCTGAGTACTTCATCGAGCGTGCCGCAGTACTGGCCCTTTCGGTCAACGGAGAAGTCTTCCGTGAGTTTTTCAAGTGACTCATGGTGGGCGAGGAGAAACCCGTTTTCCATATTCTTGACGGTCATCCGATTCCAAAATTCAAACTGATCGAGAAGTTTGTCGAGGACCAAAAGGAAATGCTCAAACGGTTCTATCTGCCGCCATATCCGCCAGTGGCTGGGTGGTGGATTCAGCAGAGGTACAAGCAGAGGTTCCCCGACATCATGACGATTGCTCCGGTCAACGCATCAATCCATTTGGCTGATGCTCTTTCGAAAATGTACCAGGGCGGCGACGAAAAATACCGCGCCGATTACGATCAGTGCAAGCACTTGTGGCCAAACCACATCGAAACCGGCTCCGCGATAGAGAATCGCCTGAGCGGCGGCAACAAAGTGCGTGGTGGGCGCAACTTGCATGATGTTCTGCGCAAGGATTGGCATGCTCTCGCGCGGCGTGGTGCCGCCTGATAGCATCTGCATCGGTAGCAATACCAGCATTATCAACAGCCCGAATTGGGGCATGCTGCGCGCCAGCGTTGCCATGAAAATCCCAATGGACGTGGTAACGAAAAGGTGCAATGTGGCGACGGCCAGGAACAGCGCCAGCGAGCCCTCAATCGGCACCTTGAGTGCCCACTGCACGATAAAGTTCAGTGAAAATGCGGTAGCCAGCAAAACGACCAGCCCCATTGACCAGATCTTGCCCAGCATGATCTCGGTGGGAGTGACGGGCATGACCAGCAGGTGTTCGATGGTGCCGTGCTCGCGTTCGCGGATCAGCGCGGCGCCGGCCAGCACGATGGATAGCATGGTGACGTTGTTGATAATCTCCATCAGCGAGCCGAACCAGGCCCGCGTCAAGGCCGGGTTAAAGCGCATCCGCAAGGCCAGGTCGACCGGTGGCACGGCACTGCCGCGATAGCGCTGGACGAATTCGTTGATTTCGCCCATCACGATCTGCTGGATGTAGCCGCTGCCGGTAAAGGCCTGACTCATGCGCGTGGCATCCACATTGAGCTGGATGGCCGGCGCGCGCCCCGCCAGCACGTCGCGCTGGAAGTTCGGCGGAATATTGAGCGAAAAGGTATAAAGCCCCGCATCCAGGCCGACATCGACCTCGGACAGCGTCACCCGCGTTGGCGGCATGAATTGCGGTGGATGCAGGGCCGAGGTGATGCGTGCCGATAGCGGCGAGTCGTCCTCGTCAACGATCGAGATCGGCACATTGCTCAAGCCTTCCGGCATGGCGGTGGCGGCGATGTAGACCTGAAAAGTGAAGCTGTAGGCGATGAGCACCAGCATGATCGGGTCGCGCAGCAGGCTCCACAGTTCCTTGATGCCCAGACGATAGATGTTGGATGCCAACGCCATGTTCATTGCTCCTGCTTTTTCAACAGGGCGATCGAGAGGCCGAGGATGACCGCGGCGGCCGCGATCATCGGCACGAATACCGCTTGCAGATCGGCAAACCCCAGCGCCTTGTTGAACACGCCGCGGCTGATGGTGATGTAGTGCGTGGCCGGGTAAATTTCCCCGATCAGTCGGCCGACGCCTTCCAGCGACGAGACCGGATTGATCATGCCGGCGAACTGGATGGCCGGCAGCATGGAACCGATCATGGCAAAGAACATCGCCGCGATCTGGCTGCGCGTAAAGGTGGAGGCGAACAGACCGAAACCGGTGGAAAAACCGACATAGATCAGCGTCGCCAGCGTCAGGGTCAGGAAGCTACCCTTGACCGGGACGTCGAACAGGGTCACCGTAACCAGGCTCATCAGCAGAAAATTGAGCATGGCCAGCACGATGTAAGGGATTTGCTTGCCGATCAGGAATTCGCTGCGGGTCACGGGCGTGACATAGAGATTGATGATCGAGCCCAGCTCCTTTTCGCGCACGACGGATAGCGCGGTAAGCATCGCCGGGATCATCAGCAGCAACAGGGGAATGACGGCCGGCACCATCGCCGGCAGGCTCTTCACGTCGGGGTTGTAGCGAAAGCGCGTCTCGATGGTGGCGCCGCCGGCTGTGATGTCCTGACCGAAGCGAGTTTTGGCGATATCGATCAACCAGCCCTGGTGCATGCCCTGCACATAACCCTGCACGGTTTCTGCCCGCTGCGGCATCGCGCCGTCGATCCAGGCGCCGATCTGCACCGGGGTACCGCGCTGCACGTCGCGCGCGAAGCCCGACGGAATTTCAATGGCCAGCGACAGTTCGCCGCTACGCATGCGCCGGTCGAGGTCGGCATAGTCGGCAAGCGGCGGGCGCTCGACAAAATAGCGCGAACCGGAGAGGTTCAAGGCATAGTTCTGGCTGAGGCTGGTCTGGTCGCGGTCCAGCACGGCGTAGCTAAGATCGTTCACATCCATGGTGATGCCGTAGCCCATGATGAGCATCAGGATCAGGCTGCCGAACAGCGCCATCACTAAACGCACCGGGTCACGCCGCAGTTCCAGCGCCTCACGCAGGGTATAGCTGAAGGCGCGCGCAAAATTGAAGCCGCGGTGCCGCATCCGCGGGTGCGTAGATATGCCTTGCGGCGCGGCGGAAACAGGCGCCCGGGGCGTGGCGTCGGCCTCTGTCTCGGCCGGGTCCGCGTCCTCCAGATAAGCGATAAAAGCTTCTTCCAGCGTTTTGGCACCGCGCTTTTTGACAATCTCCCATGGCGCGTCGCTGGCCAGCACCCGGCCGTCATTCATCAGCGAAATGCGGTCGCAGCGCTCGGCCTCGTTCATGAAATGGGTCGAGATGAAGATCGTCACCTTGTCGGTGCGCGACAGATCGACAAGGAACTGCCAGAAGGCATCGCGCGCCACCGGATCAACGCCCGAGGTCGGTTCGTCCAGGATCAGCAGTTCCGGCGCATGCACCAGCGCCACCGCCAGCGACAGGCGCTGGCGCATGCCGAGCGGCAATTGGTCGGGCATGGCATCGGGCGCGCCGTCCAGCCCGAAACGCGCCAGAAGTTCGCTTACCCGCGCCGGGATCGCCGATTCCGGCACATTGAACAGGCGCGCATGCAGCACCAGGTTCTGTTCGACGCTGAGTTCGGAGTACAGCGAAAACGCCTGCGACATATAGCCGACACGCCGCCGCGTGGCGATGTCGCGCGCGTCCACTTTCTGTCCGAACAGCCAGGCCTCGCCCTCGGACGGCGGCAAGAGGCCGGTGAGCATTTTCATCGTGGTGCTCTTGCCGCAGCCGTTGGAACCGAGGAAGCCGAAAATCTCGCCGCGGTGGATGCGGAAGCTGACGCGGTCAACCGCCGTGAAATCGCCGAAGCGCATGGTCAGGTCGCGCGCTTCGATGGCGATATCCTCGCCGTCGGCAAACGGCGGCACCACGACGGCCCGGTGGCCGCGTTTTTTTTCTTCCGGCAGCAGCGCGATGAAGGCCGCCTCCAGCGTCGCAGTGCCGGTGCGTTCGTGCAGTTCCTTGGGCGACCCGGTGGCGAGAATCCGCCCCGCGTCCATCGCCACCAGCCAGTCGAAGCGTTCAGCCTCCTCCATGTAGGCGGTGGCGACCATCACGCTCATGCCCGGACGGGCTTCACGGATATGGGCAATCAGTGACCAGAATTGCGTGCGCGCCAGCGGATCGACCCCGGTGGTTGGCTCATCGAGAATCAGCATGTCCGGGTCGTGGATCAGTGCGCAGCACAGTCCCAGTTTCTGCTTCATCCCGCCGGACAGTTTGCCTGCCGGACGAGAGAGGAAAGCATGGAGGCCCGTCGCTTTCGTCAACTCATCGATGCGCCGCCGACGTTCAGCCGCATCGTGGCCGAACAGGCGGCCAAAGAATTGCAGGTTGTCTTCGACCGACAGGGCCGGGTAGAGATTCTTGCCCAGACCTTGCGGCATGTAGGCAATGGCGGGGCATACCCGGCCGCGGTGGCGTCTTGACCGCATGTCGCCGCCCAGCACTTCCACCATGCCTTGCTGGACCTTGCGCGCGCCGGAAATCAGGGCCAGCAGGCTGGACTTGCCGACCCCGTCCGGGCCGATCAGCCCGACCATGCGGCCAGCGGGCACCGCCAGATCAACGGCATCCAGCGCCATCGTCTTGCCATAGCACAGGCTGACACCGGACAGGCGCGCGACCGGGTCTCCTGGCACACTTGGCACGTTTGGCCTATTTGCCTGGATGGCGCCGGAGGCGGCAAGCGTCACTTGGCCGCCCTCACTCCGCGACCTTGATCTTGAGCGATTCAGGCCACTCGGCCTGTGGGTCCAGCTTGATCCAGGCCATGCCGGGCAGGCCGGTCTTGACCTGCTTCAGGTGTTTTTTCAGCAGCTCGGGATCGATGCGGGCTTTCACCCGGAACATGAGCTTTTGCCGTTCAACTGCGGTTTCCACGGTTTTCGGCGTGAATTGCGCGACGCTCGCGACGAACGACACCTGCGCGGGAATCACATAGCCGGGCGCGGCATCCAGCACAAGACGCACCTCGCTGCCCAGCGCGACCTTGCCGGCCACCGTCTCGGGCAGGAAGAAGGTCATATAGACATCGCTCAGATCCACCATGTTGAGCACCTTGCCGCCGGCACCCAGCACTTCACCGGGCTGAGCCACGCGATACTGCACACGGCCGTCGCGCGGCGCCTTGAGCTGGCTGTCCTTGATATCCGCCTCGATGCGCGCAATCGTCGCGGCGGCGGCCTCGACAGCGGCGCGGGCACCGGTGACTAGTGACTTGCTTGCCGCGATGGCCGCTTCGGCCGCCTTTGCCTGGGCTTTGGCCGCAGCCAATGTGGCCTGGGCGTTATGCACTGCCGCCTGATCGTCGTCGAGTTGCTGGATGGATGTCGCGCCTTCACGCGATAGCGTTTGCGAACGGGTCAGGCGCCGTTTGGCGTTATCCAGTTCGCTCTCGCGCTGCACGACGATGGCTTGCGCCGCCGCCAGGTCGCTTTCACGCATCCTGGTTTGCGCTTCGGCGCTCGCCACGCCGGTAATCGCCTGTTGCTGCTGGGCGCGCGCCTCATCGCGCTGCGCGGTGAGCACATCGATCTGCATTTGCGCCAGCACCTGGTCTGCCTGCACAAAATCTCCCTCCAAGGCGAAAATCTCGACCACGCGCCCCGCATACTTGGTGGCGACATCGATCTCGGTGGCTTCGATACGGCCATTGCCGCTGACAAAGCCTTCGCCCAGGCCTTTCGGGCGGGTCATCGTCCACACGCCCCAGGCGAGCAGCGCAATGGCAATGGCCGCAGCGGCCAGGAGCAGGTTTTTCTTGAGTGCAGGGCTTAATGGATTCATGGTGAGTTCTCGTGTGTGCTGTCGTTTTAATTTGCCTGGCGGGTTGCCGTATCCGCCGGGGCGGCAAATTCCTGGCTGCCGCCGCCCAGCGCTGCATACAGGCTTACGCGGCTGGAGAGCAGGGCGCGTCGCGTTTGCACCAGTTGCTGCTCGGCCGTGAGCAACTCGCGCTGGGCATCCAGGACTTCAAAATAAGGGGCGCTGCCATTGTCGTAACGCAACTGGGATAGCCGCGCACGTTCGGTTTGCGCCGCCAGCGTCGCCTGTGCGATGCGCACCTGTTCAGTCAGCCAGTGGCGGGCGGATAAGGCATCGGACACATCACGGAAAGCCGCCTGCACGGTCTTTTCATAATTCGTCACCGCCAGGTCGCGGCGGACTTCGGCCAGATCGAGGTTGGCGCGGTTGCGCCCGGCATCGAAAATCGGCAGCGAAAGGCTGGGCATGAAGTTCCAGGCGCGGCTGCCGGAATCGAACAGGCCATTGAGTTCGGCGCTGGCGGTGCCCGCCGAACCGGTCAAGGTAATGCGCGGAAAAAAGGCCGCGCGCGCCGCGCCGATGTTGGCCTGGGCGGCGCGCAGCTGGTGCTCGGCCGCGACGATGTCGGGGCGTTGCAACAGCAGGTCGGAGGGCAGGCCGACGCGCAGTTCCCGCGCCACGGCATCGTCGCCGAGACCGGTGTTTTCCGGCAGCGGAGGTAGCGGCGAGCCGACCAACAAAGTCAGCGCATGCGCCTGGACGGCTCGCCCCTGTTCGAGTTGCGCGGCCAGAGTTTGCGCCTGTTGCAGCAGAACTTCCACTTGTACCAGGTCCATCTTTGCGATCGCACCAACTTCAAAGCGTCGCTTAAAAATGCGCAACGATTCCTCGCGGCTGGCGATGGTCTGACGGGCCAGCGCGATGCGCTCGTCCAGTTCCCGCAGCGCAAGATAGCCGACCGCAACCTCGCCAACCAGGCTGACGGCGAAAGCGCGGCGTGCCTCATCGGTAGCGAGATAGGTTTCGAGGGCCGCATCCTTGAGGTTTCGCACCCGGCCCCAGAAATCGAGTTCCCAGGCGGCCAGCCCCACATCCACCTGATACAGACTGCCGATTTGCGTCTGCCTAGTCACATTCAGGTCGGCCGGTAGGCGCGCGCGGCTGCCATCAACGCTGGCCGCAATGGTCGGCAACTGGTCAGCTCGCTGGATGCCATAAGCGGCCCGGGCTTCCGCGACGCGCAGTACCGCGATTCTCAGGTCGCGACTGTTATCCAGTGCCCGTGCAATGAGCGCCCGTAGATGTGGATCAACGAAATAGTCGCGCCAGGCGATTTGGGGGGCGATGGAGCCATCGGACATTGCACCGGGTTGACTCTCTGTATCGGCGGGATACGCCGAGGCGACCGGCAGCGTCGGAGTTTCATGGCGGGGGGCCAGTGAGCAGCCGGTCACTGCCAGAACACCTGCCAGCGCACACAGGGAGGCTACGCCGCGCAGTTGTCCATCCAACTGCATTCGGATGGGCGCGTCTTCTCGCCGGATAGAAGCGTTCATCATCTTCTTGCTCCTTGTTACGAAGTCTCTGCGTGTAGCCACACAACATGCCTCGTCCCTCTCTCAAGGAAAAAAGTAGCTGGCTCGCAGTTGCACATAGTCCTGACCTGGGTTGGGCTGCTTGATGTCGGCATTGGAGTAGTGAGTTAGACGCAGCCCAAGCAACCAGGGTGTGCCCTGCAGTCGATGGAACAAGCCGACCGAACTGCCGAACTGAAATGTGGTCGAGATGTTTTTGTCGCCAAGATGGGTACCCGAAAACACGTTCGCGCCAACACCCAGTTCGACCCCGGTATTCGAAGCAAACCACCAACGTGCAAAGGGCGTGACGCCAACATGCAACAGATCGCGGTTGGACTGGCCAGAGGGTGCGCGCACCATCCCCAGCGAGTATTCCAGGCTCACGTCGAGGGGATGGACTGCTAACTCTCCTTGCCAGAAAGGTGCGGTTTGATAGCTCAAGGCAATACTGTGATATCCATCGAGGCTCCCGGCGAGCCCTCCCAACTCATCCGCATGGACGACGTGACTCGCGGCTACCAGCGTTGTCAGCACGAAGACAACAACCGTGCGCGGCAGAGTGTTTTTATCATTCGTCATGTTTCTCCCTCGTTATCGGACAATTGAAAACCCCACCCTCACTTGCGTCCCACGGTCCAGATTGTAATCGAGCAGGCTTTCACCGTACCCCTTGAATAACTGGAAGTACAGGAAGCCGCCCGTGCGGGCGAAAAACGGTTGGCGTAGCGGGTAGGAAAGATCGAACTGGGCGCTGCCATGCCCTGAGGTACCGTTGCGCAACTGCGTTGCCAAAAGCCAGCCGTTCTCGCGGCCATAGCGGAGAATCCAGTCCGCGTAACCCCGGTAGCGCTGGATGTCCGGGTTGTCTGATTTTTCCAGATAGCCATAAACCTTGGGTGCGAAGATCAACGTGCGTCCATCCAAAAATCCGCTGCGCCAGACGGGCTGCGCAAAGAGCGTGTTGATGCTGCGCGAACTCACGCCATCCTTGCCGTTTGATTCGTGCTCGAAACCGGCGCGCAGCACCTCGGGCATCAGGCGGCTCTCACCGTGAGTCTCTCCCTGCCAAAAGAGACTGGGCCGGTAGCTGGTATCGCGAAATGGCGACGAATTGGCGCCCAGATCCCAGATTGAAGTCTGCGTATAGCCGAAATGCAGACGAGATAGAAATGGAATCCACTGCACCGGATGGCTATCAGGGTCGAAAAGCCGGTACTTGAAGCTCAATTGGAACCGGGCAGTGGCTCCGCCACCGCCACCCACGACAAAGTACATGGGCTCATTGGCCGACAACGCCGGTTCGTCCGCGGCAAATAATTTGCTGCCTGTACCGCTGGATCGCGTGACGGGCGTCGCGTCGCTATACATGGGCGCACGCATCCGCTCGATCGGATCGGCGGCAGTGACCACGAGGGCCAGCCGGTTCGATTCGGCTCCAGCCAGATGTGCCCGAACCAGCCCTGATAGATGGGCAGGCAATACCCCGCGATACGTTCGGCGTGTGTCCTCTGTCAAAACCGGATCTACAATAGCAAGTTCCACTTCCAGCGCTCTGTCGTCGCGCACTAACCTGAGCCTGAGAGTGTCCGGCCAATCCGCCTGCGCCGCCGGTTTGACGATATCGAGCATGATCGGTGCCCCCGCGCGCGCAGTCTCGTCGGGAGTGGCGATCAGCCAAGCTGGCGCCGCGGCGGCGGCGGGTAGTGCGACCAAGCACAGACAGAGATACGCGGCTAGCCTCATCGAAGCGGCCAGCGGCAGCAGGCCGCGAAGTCTAGCGAGCAATTCATGATGTTTCCCCCCAAGTTCTAACAAAGCTCGGAAGATTCAATGGCGACAAGCAGACTGCATGGTAAATGATCAAGCAGCCGAGACCCGATCGAGTTGCCTAACCAGCGGGACAGCGCACCCCTTTCGGTGTGGCCGAGCACCACCAGATCGGCGTCGATTTCGTGCGCGTAGGCGGCGATTTCGCTGGCCGGGTCGCCATCGCGAACGCAGACCACGACGGTCAGCACCAACCCGCGCAGCTCGGCAACGGCGCGCCTGATGGCCTCTTCCAGGTGCAGCTGTTCCACACCCCAGACATCTTCCGTGCCCACTGCCTCGGCAATGGCCATGCTGCCGGTTGTCTCAACGATGCTGAGCAAATGCAGCTCCGCTTTGCAATCTTTGGCGATATTGGCCCCTTGATGCAGGGCGGCCATGCTAAAACTCGATCCGTCATAGGCCAGTACGATTTTCTTGTACATGCTGTCTCTCCGTTATTATTGATCGTTCCCGATCTGGATTATTTCGCAATATTCTTCGCGATAACCGTGTCGGCCATCTTGTCGGCGTCCTGTACCAGTTGGCCGAGCGATTGTGTCGCATAGACGGGAACAGACGGCATGGCTGCACCGAGCACGGCCCCATCGCGTCGATGTGTATCGACGGTGACCGTCGCCGACAGACCAACGCGCAACGG
>NZ_JAVTWC010000054.1:5196-70989 GCF_032229445.1 Tahibacter sp. | reverse complement strand
GTTGGGCGTTCAGAGTGATCAGAACCTGCGGTTCTGGGCGATCACTCTTCACCCCCCTTGACTCAAGGGGGCTCCAAGAGCGAAAGGCAGGGAATGCCTTACTCAGAAATTCCTAAATGCAACTTGTGAGCAATGTATGCACAGTGAAAACGAACCGCACGTCGTCATCGTCGGTGGAGGGTTCGGCGGGTTGTGGGCTGCGCGTGAGTTGGCGCGCAGCCGCGTGCGCATCAGCCTGATCGATCGCGTCAACCACCATCTGTTTCAGCCGCTGCTGTATCAGGTCGCCACGGCGGGCCTGTCGATGCCCGACATCGCCGCGCCGCTGCGCCATATCCTGCGCCGTCAGCGCAATGCCACCGTGCTGCTCGGCGAAGTCGTCGACATCGACCGCGCCGCACGCCGTCTATGCTGCGCCGACGGCAGCGCCCTCGACTACGACTACCTCATCGTCGCGACCGGCGCGCGGCATGCGTATTTCGGCCACGACGAATGGGCAACGTACGCGCCGGGTCTGAAGACGCTGGACGATGCGCTTTTGATCCGTCGCCGTGTGCTGACCGCGTTCGAACGTGCCGAAGCCGAAACCGACCCGGTAAAGCGCGCCGCCTGGCTCAACTTCGTCGTGATCGGCGGCGGGCCTACCGGCGTCGAACTGGCCGGCACGCTGGCCGAGATCGCGCGTCACACGCTGCGCCGCGAGTTCCGCCGCGTCGATCCCGCCGCCGCGCGCGTGCTGCTGGTCGAGGCCGGGCCGCGCGTGCTTGCCTCGCTGCCAGAAGACCTTTCCGCCAAGGCCGCGAAGCAGCTGCACCGGCTCGGCGTCGAAGTGCACACGGGTCGCGCGGTCACCGCCGTCGATGCCGACGGCATCGCCCTCGGGGAGGAGCGTATCGCTGCAAGGACCGTGTTGTGGGCAGCGGGCGTCGCCGCCTCGCCGCTGGGACGGCGTCTCGGCGCACCACTGGACCGGGCCGGACGCGTGATCGTCGAGGACGACCTGAGCCTGCCAGGGGATCCGAACGTCTTCGTCGTGGGCGATCTCGCGAGCCGTCAGCAGGATGGCAGGCCGGTGCCTGGCGTGGCGCCGGCGGCCAAGCAGATGGGGACGCACGCAGCGAAGATGATCCTGGCCCGGCTCGCCGGTTCGACGGCGGCGCCGTTCCGCTATGCGGATGTCGGCTCGCTCGCCACGATAGGCCGCATGGCGGCCGTCGCCGATCTCGGCCGTATTCACCTGTCCGGCGTACTCGCCTGGTGGTTCTGGCTGCTGATCCACATCCTGTTCCTGATCGGTTTCCGCAGCCGGCTCATTGTGCTGATCAATTGGAGCTGGTCGTACTGGACCTACCAGCGCCACGCCCGGATCATCGTCGGGCAGGAACCGCGCGGCGACGCCCGAGGCGATCACGCCTGAGGTGATTGCGAAAACGACGACGGCCCCTTTCGGGGCCGTCGTCTCGTTGCCGGTGTGCAGGGAACTACGCGACAAACAGCGCGCGCATCTTCTTCATCGCATTCGCCTCGATCTGGCGGATGCGCTCGGCCGAAACACCATATTCATCGGCCAGTTCCTGCAACGTCGCCTTCTCGCCGTCCTTGAGCCAGCGCCGCGTGATGATGTCGCGCGAACGCTGATCCAGGCGGGACATGCCTTCACGCAGCGACTCGAGCTGGTTTTCCTCGTGGTCGTCGCTGGCCAGCGACTCGTACGGATCCGCACGATGGTCGACCAGATAGGCCACCGGCGCCGGCGGCGCATCGTCGTCGTTGCTGTCGGTCGGCGCATCGAAGCCCACATCGCGGCCCGACAGACGAGATTCCATCTCGAGGACGGTCGCAAGCGGCACGCCGAGTTCCTTGGCTACCGTCTGCGCCTCGTCATGCGTGAGCCAGCCCAGACGCTTCTTGGACTTGCGCAGGTTGAAGAACAACTTGCGCTGAGCCTTGGTCGTGGCGACCTTGACGATGCGCCAGTTGCGCAGGATGAACTCATGCATTTCGGCACGGATCCAGTGCACTGCGAAGGAAACCAGGCGCACACCGAGGGTCGGGTCGAAACGCTTGACCGCCTTCATGAGGCCGATATTGCCTTCCTGCACGAGATCGCCAAGCGGCAAACCGTAACCCTGGTAGCCGCGCGCCACATGGACGACGAAACGCAGGTGGGAGAGCACCAGGCGTTTGGCCGCATCGAGATCATTGTCGCGGCGCAACTGCTCGGCGAGTTCCTGCTCTTCGTCCTGGGTCAGCATCGGCACGCGGTGCGTGGCGCTGATGTACGCCTCAAGGCTGCCCAATGCACTTGGAACCGGCAGGTTGTTGCTGACTAGGGCAAGCGCTTCGGTCATGGCTTGAAACCTCCAATACAGATCACAGGTTAGCACTCGCGTGTATGGAGTGCTAAGTCCAGCAAGAGTTCCCGAGACGGGAGTTCCTGCGAACGGCGATTAGTGTACCAGCAAGTACAGAAAAAGGGTTAAACCGCGGTGAAGCCTCATAAGCGGATGGCGCCCGCATGCAGCTTCTCCGATAAACCGTTGATCCTGGAGGGCCGATAGTCACGGCCCAATCGAAGGGCCAGGGAAGTCGGCCAGAATCGGTTCATCGTCGGCGGTGCCGACGAGCAAGCCTTGCAACAGCAAGAACAGTGTCGCCAGCCATTGCGGCAGCTCATCGCTCGCCTCTCGCCAGGCGACGAGCACCCGCCGAAGTAGCGCCGCCGTAGTGGTCAGGCCCCGGGCATCCAGACGCTGGGCCTGGGCCTCGCAGCGTGACAGTGTCGACCCGGTCTGGTGACGAATGCCCTGCCGCGCCCAGACCGCCAGCTCGTCGAGCAGTTGCCCGATCAATGCCGTCAGCCCGTTGGTGGGGTCGGCGGTCTGCAGCGGCGGCAGCGGCTGCGCACCGACGCTGCAAGCCTGCAGCACGATGGCCTTCTTGCGTGTGAGCAGCGCCAGTGGCGTCATGCGGACCGCGCCCGCACGCAGGTGTACGGGGCCGGCGATGCGCCACGGCGGATCCGCCGTATCGGACAGCGCCGCGGCCAGCGCATCGACCGCGTCGGGCGTGGCCGCATCATGCGCAAGGGCCAGCTCCACCCAGTCGCCGGATGCGGCGTTCGCTGCGTCATCGCAACAGAGCACGCGTGCATGCAGGGTCTGCGCCGCCGCGTCCCAACCCCAGTTGCCGATGCCAGCAATCGGCAGAACGTGAACATGCGCGATCGCCTGGCGCGGCCTGACGAAATCCGGCAGGGCCGCGTGAAGATGGCGCGCCAGCGCGGCACCGCCCGGCTGGCGCAGCGGCGCACCGATTCCTTCCCAGGATTGCGCCGACAGCGGCAATACGCTGGTCTGGCGCGCCAGCGCCGGAATGTCGAGCAGGCCGTTGGCGCGCCGCTTCGCACCGCGCGTGACGACCTGCGCTGCGGCGAGCTGGCGCAGTGCCTGTCCTGCCACGCGCCGGCTGACAATTGGCGTGGCGACCTGGCCGGGCTCGCGCGACCAACTGCGCTCCAGAACGGTCACGGCCAACGTATCCGGATCGGCGAACACCACGCGCGCGCCATCGGCCGCATCGTCCCGCCAGCACTGCAGTCCGAGCGAAACGAGCTTGAGGTGATCCAGTGCGACCTCGCCGCGCACGCCGACGCCGAGGATCTGGCTGGCGGGCAGGAGCGGGGTCGTCTGCTCGGCAGCCGTACGCGCCGCTGCGATGCGCGCGACCAGCTCGGCCAGCAATTCCAGCAGGCGCTGCGGATCGAAGCGGCTCGAGCGGACGGCCTGCGCCAGGATCAGACTGCGCAGTTCGTCGAGGCACTCGCCCGGCCAGTTCCACCCCAGCCGCGACAAGCGGTCACGCAATGCCGCGTAGTCCGCTTCCAGCGGCGCCCAGTCCTGGGAGCTGCCGTCGAGCCACAGGCGGCGCAGGAAACGGCGCGCCATGACCTCGACGTCCACCGCATCCGCGCCCAGCCCTGTCGCACTTGCCGCCGCGTCGCGCGGCAGCAGCTCGATCACCGCATCGGCGAGACCGCCGGCTTGGCGAAACGCCCAGACCGCAACCGCAATATGCTCGCAACTGCCGCCCAGACGGCAGTCGCAACGCGCGTGAGACAGCGCGCGCCGCGAGAAAAAGCGCACGGAGCACAGCGGAAGATGGGCCGTCGGCGTCGGTGCCGACGGTTGCCATGCGCTCAGGCGCACGGCCGGCCGTGCGGCTGCGAGACGCCGCGCCTGATCTAGCGTGGCCGGCGCCAGCGCCGCAGCCAGCTCCGCGTCGTCGAATTCGGCTGGGCTCCAGGGGACCTCTCCGCCGGAATCCGGCGTCGCGACATCGGCCACCGACCGCGCCCAGTGCTGATACGCGAGAACCAGCGTGACGCGATGGCGGCACAGGCCCGTGGCGGGACAGGTGCAGGCTGCTTCGCGCAGGGACTTGCCCGGCGCGAGCGTGGCCTGCTGGCCGTCCTCGTAGCGCGCCCGCACCGTCGTGTCGTCAGCGATGTCGATCTGCGGAATGCGCCCCTCGGCGATGTCCTTCTGCGCGCGCTTGACGAATCCCGGATTCGACAGCGCCGACAGCGCATCGAGGCTGAGTTCGAGCAAGTCGGTGCGCGCCGTCACGACCGCACCTTGTCGGCGAGCCAGCCGGCGAGCTCACCCGGCGTCATCGCCCCGACCTGGGCACCGACCTTGACCAGCCGTGCCGCGGTCTCCCGGTCGTAGTTCGGCGTCGCCGCCGCGTCGAGCGCCGCCAGACCGAGTACGCGGCAACCGGCCTGCACCAGTGACTGCACACGCCGCACGAGTTCGCCCGCGTCGCCGCCTTCATAGAAATCGCTGACCAGCACGATGAGCGTCCGCGACGGATTGGCGACACAGCTTTGCGCGTAGGCAACGGCCTTGGCGATGTCGGTACCGCCGCCCAGTTGTACCTTCATCAACAATTCCACCGGATCGGCCACGTCGCGGGTCAGGTCGACCACGCTGGTATCGAATGCAACGAGCCGCGTACTCATGCCCGGCAGATTCCAAAGGCAGGCCGCCATCACCGCCGAGTGGATGACCGAGTCGACCATCGAACCGCTCTGGTCGATCAGCAGGATGATGTCCCAGCGCTGCGCATGCCGGCGAGAACGGCTGACGAAGCGCAGCGCGTCGACGAACAGCCGCCGCCGCTGCGGGTCCCAGCGCGCAAGATTGCCACGCACGGTTCGCGCGAAATCGAAGTTGCGCGCAATCTTCAGGCGCGAGCGCCGGCGCCGGTCGCGCGGTCCAGCAAAGGCCTGACGCACCTCAGTCGCAAGCTTCTCCATGAGGCGGCGCACGACCTCCGCCACGATGCGCCGCGCCGCGGCGAGCACGGCCGGATTCATCAGATGCTTGGTCTGCAGCACCGCGCGCAGCAGGCTCTGCGAGGGCTCGAGACGCTCGAGCACGTCGAGATTGGTGACGACTTCGGTAATGCCGTAGCGTTCGACCGCGTCGCGTTCCAGCCGCTCGATGACCTCCTGCGGAAACAGGCGATGCACGTCATTGATCCAGTCGGGCGTGGACAGCTGCGACGGATCCAGACTGCCGCTGCGCTCGCCGCGCAACGCGCGCTCCGGGTCGCGGCCGTACAGCCATTCCAGCGCCGCGTCCGCCGCCGCCTGCGCCGCGTCCTGCAAGTTCCCGAGCGCACCCTGCGCCGGTTCGCCGAGCAGCAGGCGCCAGCGCTGCAGCCGTGTCGGGATCGAAAAACTCATGCCGATTCCTCCGCGCCCGTGCGTAGGCCCCAGCGCTGCAAGCGTGCACAGACCTCGCGCTCGCGCCGGGCCGCCTCCGCGATGTCACGCGCATCCACGTCCGCGGGCAGCGCAGCAGTCAGGGCGCGTTGCGACAGGTGTGTCGCGTCGTGCAGGCGCAGCAGCAGTGTGGCCAGACGACCGCGTTCGCGCGGCGGCAACCAGGCGAAGGCACCGCGCAATGCCGGCAGGGCACGCAGGAAATCCTCGTCGTCCAGCGCAGCGACCAGCGCGTCCATGCCAACGACGAAGGCGGGTTCCTGCGCTATCTGCTCGCGCGCCAGCGCGAGCAATCCGGACAGCGCGTCGCCCAGCGCATCGGGAGCAAGACCGTTGAGCAGGGCCAGCGGCGCACTCAGGTCGAACGCGTCGCCGTCGGACCCGGCGAGCTGCGGCAGGCTGAGGATGGCACCCAGCGCCGCACCGCGACTCAGCGGCGAACCGGCGGGATCGCGTAGCTTGCGCGCGAATACGGCCAGCACGCGGTCGGTCTCGAGCGCGAGTACGCCGGCACCGTCCTGCCGGTCCGCGGCGTATCCCCGCAGCAGATCGCGCAGTGCGACGACGGCGCGCACATGGGTGAACGCGTCCGACGGCGCAATCGCCGCGGGCGGCTCGAACAGCCAGAGCGCGCGATCGCAGGCAGCCTCGATGACGGCGGCAAGCAGCGGCGCACCGGCGACCGCGACGATCTGGCCGTGCCGGAACAGCGGATACAGCACGCCAATCGCTTCGCCCAACGGTTCGAAGCGCGGCGCAGTGGCGATTGCCGCGCGCAGATCCGCGAGCAGCGCGTCGCTGACGGCGGCAAGACCCGCGAACGCCGCGGCATTGAGTCCCTGCGCGAGCGCGGCCACGTCGTCGCGCGCCTCGCGCAGCTTCTCTTCGAGCACGGCGCGCGCCGCGTCGGCCAGCGTCGCGCCGTAGGCGCCGGCCTCGATCAGCGCTGCCATCTGTTCGATCGGGCGGCCCAGGCGCCAGCACTCGTTGCGCTCGCCCGACAAGGCCAGCACCGGCCCCTGCACGCGCGCGATGCCGGGGATGCCGAGCAGCAACAGCCGATGCAGCACGCGGCTCTGGCGCCGTCCGGCATCGGCGAGCAGATCGATCGTGCGCTCGCCATCGAGCGCGATACCGGCCGCGTCGAGTTCGTGCTCGACCGAATCCAGCAGTGGCGGCCGCGGTGTCGTGGCGGCGAGCCGGCCGCGCAGGTCGCCGGCGAGCACGTCCATGACCTCGACCAGTAGCGGCGCAGTCCCGGGCCGGATCGTGCCGCGGTACGTCCACGGCAGCGGGGCGTCCTGCGCTTCCTTGAGCAGCGTCGCGGCAATCGCATCGAGCCAGTCGGCACGCAGCGCGTGCGCATGTCCGCGCAGCAACGCGAGGCCCTGCGCATGCGTGTGCAGCGCGATCAGGTCGGCGGTCGATGCGACGAGCCTGCGCTGGCGCAGACGCTGCGCGACCTCCTGCATCAGGCGCAGACCGGCTCCCGCACTGCCCGACTCCCACAGCCACTGGTAGTACAGCGGCGAGGACATGCCCGAGGCATAGCCCTGGAACGCGTCGAGCCGCTTGAAGCTGTAGGGCACGAGAAACGAGCCATGCCGCTGCGGAATGCCTTCCGGCGCGGGCGGCGGTTGCGGCACGGCCGGTTCGCTGCACACGGCCGCGCCGTCGACCTCGCGCCACCGTCGCGCCAGCGCCGGTGCGTGGTAGCCGCCGCAGACGACGAGCACCTCGCCGTCGTCCTGCGCCATCGCCCAGGCGATCCACTGCGCCATCTGCGCTTCGCGCGCGGCGTTGCCGGGCGAGCCCGGATCGGCGCCGCGCAGGTGCCCGAAATGCACTTCCAGTTGCTGTGCAAGACTGACGTCATCCTGCTCCTGCTCGAACAGGTGGTCCCACAGCGCGTCGCGGCCTTCGATCGCGAGGCGATCGGCGAGCGCCTGCTCATAGGCCTCCGCGCGCGCCTCGTGCTCTGCCTCGGGCGCGTCCGCATAGCGGTTGGGCAGGTCTTCGAACGCCTCGTGCCAGGCCGGCAGGTCGATGAAGCGCGCCTGCGCGCCGACCTCGCGTGCGACGAGCAGCGCCTGCCACTCTGGCGAGTGCTCGGCGAACGGCGCCCACGAGCCGCGCTGCACGCCGCCGCCCGAGAGATAGCTGTAGATCGCAAGCGGTAGCGCGTGGCCAAGGAACATCTCGTCGATGCGTGGGTTGAAATCCGCCGGCCCCTCGATCAGCACATGGCGCGGCCGCAGCGCGCGGATACGTGCCGCGACCAGTCGCGCGCAGGCCGGGCTGTGGTGACGCACGCCGACGATGCAGGGCGCGCGCAGGCTCATGGCAGGCGGTGCCGCGCCTCGAAATACGCGCGCCAGTGCGCGCCGGTCTTCTTCGCGACCTTCTGCTCGAAATAGCGCCGCAGCTTGGCGCGGTCGTCGGCGTCGTCCTTGGCCACGGTGCCGGCAATGCAGTCGACGAGGTCGGCCGGCTCGCCGGCGCGCTGTTCGAGAAACCACGCGCGCACGCCGACCGCGTGGGCGACGTTGACCGCCTCGGCCGTCGACATGACCGCATTGAGCGTGTCCATGCTGCCGTCGCGCCGGCCGCTGTCCTGGTGCGCACGCAGATCGCGGAAGGTCGTCACGAGCAGTTCCAGCACAGGCTCGGGCAGCGTCTTCGGAATGCCGCTGCGCGCCAGCAGTTCGGCCGAGGCCTGCTGCACCAGCGCAAGCTCGCGCTCATAGTCGAGGATCGGGAAAACGGTCTCGAAGTCGAAGCGGCGCTTGAGCGCGGCCGACATCTCGTTGACGCCGCGGTCCCGCGTGTTCGCGGTCGCGATGATGTTGAAGCCTTCGCGCGCATACAGCATGCCGTCTTCGCCGCCGAGTTCGGGCACGGCCATGACGCGGTCCGAGAGCATGCCGAGCAGGCAGTCCTGCACCTCCAGCGGGGCACGCGTGATCTCCTCGAAGCGCACGATGCGGCCTTCGCGCATGCCCTGGTACAGCGGCGCCGGCACCAGCGCGCGCGGACTCGGCCCCTCGTTGATCAGCAGCGCGTAGTTCCACGAATACTTGATCTGGTCCTCGGTGATCGAGGCTCCGCCCTGGATCGTCAGCGTGGAGACGCCGCAGACCGCAGTGGCCAGGAGCTCCGACAGCAGTGACTTGGCCGTGCCGGGTTCGCCGACCAGCATGAGGCCGCGGCCCGTCGCGAGCGTGACGAGCATGCGTTCAATCGCGGCGACCGGCGCGACGATCTTGCGCGACACTCCGAGCGCGGCATCGCCGAGCACGAACGTACGCGCCGCCTTGAGACTCAGCGCCCAGCCCGGCGGACGGGGGTCGCGGTCGGCCGCGGCCAGGCGCTGCAGCTGCTCGGCGTAGAGGATTTCGGCGGGCGGCCGCTGCAGCACCGGCGCTGCGACTTCGGGTTTCTTTGTAGCCATGGGAATAGGGAGCCTCTTAACAAGTCGACACTTGCATTTGATTCTGGAGCCCCCTTGACCAAATGCCTGCGCAGCAGGCGTTTGGCGGGGTTGTGGAGACCGGGTGCCGAGTACAAGAGCCGTATGCCGGGACTTGCTCAGGTGTGCGAACCGATTCAGATCAGGCGCACAGCGCCTGCATGTCGCGGATCAGTTCGCTCGCGGCGATCGGGTCGAGTGTCGCGAACGGTTTCGTATCCTGCATGTCGCCCCACTCACTCGGCCTGCCGACCTGCAGCTGCAGCAGGGTCTGCTGCGGATACTCGTCGACCAGGCCGACGATGATGCCGGGCTCGAAGCTCAGCTCGATCGCGAGATCCCCTGCGAGCGGCTTGGTGAAATACCAGATGCCGCCGCCGTCTTGCGCCGCGCCACGCCGCCAGCCCTTGTTGGCGAGGCCGAGCACGCGGCCGGTCGGCACGACCTTGCCCTTCCAGCGCTCGAGATTCAGCATCGCGCGCTCCTCGTCGCTCAGGGCAAAACTCTCGCGACCGAGCTGCGGGAACGGCTGCATCAGTTCGTAGTCCGCGAATAGCTGGCCGAACGCAGCGGCGGCCTGTGCCGGCAGTTCCAGTGCATGCGGCAGGCCCAGGCGGATGTTTTCGCCCTGCGGCAACGACAGCGGTGCGTCGTCCGCATCGCTGTAGCTGCCGTCCTCGGCGACGCGGAAGCACTGCAGCAGCCGCCCGCCCTGGCGATCTGCGCCAGCATCCATCTCGTAGATCCCCCAGACCAGGCGCTGCACCAGATGGCGCAGCAAAGGATGTCCGGCAAGGAACCGTTCGAACACGGCCTGGTCCCAGCGCCGTCGCGTGCACATGGCGATTTCCAGGCGCAGCACCTGCTGGCTCGCGATCGTGCGCGCGTCTTTCTTGAGAAGCTTGAAGCGCTCCACCGCAACCGCGGCCAGCGACGCATCGTCGGTCTTCTTGGGCTTGGGCAGGTCAGCAAGGCGCGCGCCGTCGGCGTCGCGTACGTACGGTTTCAGCGCCTCGTCGAAACCGACGCGGAACTGGCGCGGCCCGAAGTCCAGCAACAAGGTGCCGGCATCGTCGAGCCCCAGATCCGGCGCGAGCCGGTCTTCCAGTTCTTCGGTGCTGAGGCTGCGTGCCTCGGCGATCGCGTCGATCTTCTCGCGCGCCTTGTCCTGCAACCCTTTGAACTTGACTTTCTGCGCGATGCCGTTGAGCAGCATCAGCGCGACGTCGCTGCCGATCGCGGCCAGCACGTCGAGACCGAGCACCGCGCGCGCATGCGCGCCCTCGCCGGGCCAGTTGCGGATCAGCGGGGTCAGCCGCCGCGCCGTGTCGTCGTTGCCGAGCCAGCCCAGCGCGGCCATGCCCCAGCCGTCCTTCGACGGCGCCGCCGCAGCGAGCCAGGCGTTGAACAGGTCCCAGGCGAAATCGCCGAGCGATTCGGGCGTGCAGGCCGCGACCACCTCGGCGATGCCGGGATAGATCTCCTCATTGCTCGGGAACGCGAGCATGCTGCCCAGATGGTCGATCGCCGCATCCGGCAGGGCCTTGCCGTTGCTGCGCAGCAGCGGTCGGCGCCAGCCGCGCGGCGCCCAGAACGCCGGCAGGTTGCTGCGCCGGCTCGGGAACCGGTCCAGCGGATCTTCCGCGAGCATCAGCCGCACGGCCGCGTCGACATCGTCGCGGCCGTAGCGAGCAGCGACGTCGAGGATCACCGCCTCGTGCCCGTTCGCGGCCAGGAAGCGCAACGCCGCACCGGCGCAATCGCGCGCCTCGCCCGCCTTGCCCAGCGCTGGCGCGATCAGCCCCGCCGCCGCGTATTCGGGATGGCGCAGCAGCCAGTCGCGCCCGAACTGGCGCAGCGTCTTGAGCTTGACCAGGGCGCGCGCAGCAAAAGCAGCAAGTTCCACATCGGCAAATTTCAGCGCCAGTTCGGTGAAACTCGACGGAGTGCGCCGGATCGCGCGCAGCGCGCCGGGCCAGACATCCAGGCCGAACCGCGCGAGCATGTAGGTGACGTGCGCATCGGCGCTGCCGTCGCCGGCCAGCCGGTTCCAGACCTCGATCGCGATGCCATCGGGCAGCTGGCCGATCAGACCGCCGTCGACGGTCAGGTACAGATAGCGCCGGTTCGCCTTCATGCGTGTCCAGGCGGAGTGCAGCGCGTCCATGTCGCGGGTCCGCAGCGCCTTGACTGCCTCGTCGCGCAGCGCGGCTTCAAGCTTCTCGTCAACCGCACCGTAGGCCCGGTTGAAACCGAGTTCCTCGACGAACGCGAGCATGTCCTTGCCGGACTTGGCATAGCGCTGCTGCTGCCACTGCCCGAGGACAGCAGCGCGCTCGCGTTCGCCCTCGGGCCAGTGCGCCTGCGTCGGCAGCGCCAGCGGCGCGAGCGCGCTGACGCTCGCCAGCGTCTTGCGCGGCTTGAGCCACGGCGGATCCGCCAGCACGCGCGGCAGGTCGACGGCATCGGCCACCTCGGCAGGACCGTCCAGCTGCGCGACCAGCCGGTCGACTACCGCGACCGCTGGTGCATCCAGCCATGGCCGCAACGCTGGCAGCGCGGCGGCCTGGGCCTGCAGCAGTCCACTGAGCACCGGCACGAACTGTCCAGCCTCGCGGCCGCCGGCAGCGATGACACGCGCCAGCGCGGGAATCGCCGCCAGCGGCCAGCGCTGCGCGGCCACGTTCAGGCGCTGCAGGCAGGTCTTGCTGCTGCTGGCGACGCGAGCCAGCGCCTCGACCGCTTCCGGCACGCCGAAATACGTGAGTACATCGCCCGTGTTGTCGAGCGCCGGCTCGGCGGCGAACAGCGGCAGCGCCTGCAGACGTCGCTCCTGCAGCACAGTGGCGAGTAGTGCTCCGTTGTGGAAAAAATAGCCGTAGCTGATTTTCGCGACCTGGATCGCGGCCAGTCCCGCCGGATCGGTCGCCGTCAGCTGCAGCCAGTGCAGGGCATCGGGCGCAGCCGGCCCGGCCAGTTGCAGTGCGAGTGTGTTCGACAGCTCCGGCGCATCCGGCAGCAGCAGCGCGAGCGTGACCTGACGCGCCGGATGCAGCGCCGGCAGGCTGGCCTCTATCAGCGCCACGCATTCGCGCCACAGCGGCTCGGGCGCCTGCGCCAGGAAGCGGCGAAAGCACAGCTCCTCGGCGCTCAGCGGGTTGCTCCAGTGCAGGCTGGCGACACCGCTGACCTGGCGCGTCACGCAGAGCTTGTGGACCGAGCTGCGCCCACCTTTCCAGTCGTTTTCCAGCGTGACCGCAAAGCCGTGCGCCTGCACCAGCAGTTGCAATGCGCTCGCGAGTCCCTGCTGCTCGATCAGGTAGCGCGCGACGCTGCCCTCGCTGCCATGCGGCACCAGTGCACACGCCAATGCCAGCAGCAGCGCCTGCGATTCATCGCTGCCGTCGAGCCGGTCTTTCGCAAGCCGGGTCCAGGTTTCCAGCAGCAGCGGAAGCAGCGCCGGATCACACCCGGCGAGGTCCAGCTCCTTGTCCTGCCGGATGGCATTCTTCGCCAGCACCCAGGCGCGACGCGTCTCCGAGTCATAGGCAACCGCCGGAAAGCGTCGCGACGGCAAAGGCTCGCTGGCCTTGCCGTCGTAGTCGGGCTGCAGCAGGCGCTTCATCGCGGCGTCGAACTCCAACGGCTCCCCGGCCGCGAGCCAGGGCGGCGTGGCGCCGTGAAGGCTGGGCAGCGGCGGCAGATCGTCGAGGACGACGGCGGCTACGGCTTGTGCTTCTGGCGCAGCCACGGGCGTCAACGTCGCTGCGGGCGAAGCCGCGACGGCCGACGACGCCGGAGTGTCGGCCGGTGCCACAGGCGCCGAATTTTTCTTTTTGTCTTTTGCTGCATTCGTTGCAGCAGGGGAACCTGTGGCAGCGTCGGCACCCGCTTCGACATACCCCTTGCCGGTCTTCTCGCTGACCAGCTTGTCCAGCGCGGAGGCGGCCTTGGCTGCGTCGGCAAAATTCTTGGTCTGGTTTTGCCCCTGGGTCCCGATGCGGCCCCAGCGGATGACGAGATCGGAACCGTCCTGCTCGATTTCCCAGAACTTGTTCGACGCACCTTCGGAGAATTCGAAGCGGCGCATGGTTTCCCTGCTGCGATGGCGAAGCGCCAAACCTAAACGCAGCCGGTTACAGCGTCCAGTCGACCGGCGTGATGCCGTGGCGCACGAGGTATTCGTTGGCCGCGGAGAAATGCCCACAGCCGATGAAGCCGCGGTGCGCCGACAGCGGCGAGGGATGTGGCGCCTTGAGCACCCTATGCCGGCTCGTGTCGATGAGCTTTCCCTTGGCCTGGGCGTAGGAGCCCCAGAGCAGGAACACCAGGTGCTCGCGCTCGCGGTTGAGCACGTCGACGACGGCGTCGGTGAAACCTTCCCAGCCCTTGCCCTGGTGCGAGCCGGCCAGGCCCTGTTCGACCGTGAGCACCGCATTGAGCAGCAGCACGCCCTGTTCGGCCCAGGGCGTGAGGCAGCCATGCCGCGGCGGCACGAAGCCGAGATCACGCTGCAGCTCGACGTACATGTTGCGCAGCGACGGCGGTACCGCCACGCCGGGCTGCACCGAGAAGCACAGGCCATGCGCCTGACCGGGACCGTGGTACGGATCCTGGCCGAGGATCACGACCTTGACCTGCTCAAACGGCGTCGCGTCGAGCGCGGCGAAGATCTGTTTCGGCGGCGGGAAGATGACCTTGCCGCCGCGCAGCTCGCTGCGCAGGAATTCCGACAGAGCCTGCATGTCGGGCCGGTCGAGATAGTCGCCGACGCGTTGCCTCCAGCTCGGCTCCAGCTTCACCCGCGCCTCGGTCATGCGGTTTCCGTCAGCAGCGCGCGCGAATGCTGGCCGACGCGCAGCTGGAACAGCAGCTTGGTGATGAGCAGGCGTTCCTCGATCGGCTTCTCGACCAGATCGTTCGCGCCCTGGCGGATCAGCACGGCCTGATTCTTCGGATTGTCGTCGCCGGTCATGACGAGCACCGGCAGCAGCGCCTTGCCGTAGCCGAAATCGTTGCGGATGCGCTCGAGCAGGTCGCCGCCGGTCAGTTCGCCCTTGAGGTTGACGTCGGTCAGGACGATGTCGGGGCCCGGACCTTTGCCCTGCGCCTTGGCGGTATCGAGCAGGGCGAGCGCGTCTTCGACGCTGACCACATGCAGCACGGTCAGGCCGTGCTTTTCCATCATGCGCCGCGTCGCCAGCGCGACGACACGGCTGTCCTCGACATAGAGCACTTCGCCGGTGACGTTGGACTCGGGCCGCACGTAGCCGCGGATGAACGCGGCCAGGGCGGTGAAGCCGAGCGACTTGTCGAAATAGTCGGTGACCGCGTCGGACATGGTGCGGGCGACCAGGCGCTCCTGCACGTCGCCGGAGACGACCACGATCGGGATATAGGCCTGCGGCGCGTGCTCGCGGATGTACTGGGCGAGTTCCAGCCCGTCCATATCGGGCAGGCGCAGCGCCGTCGTGACGAAATCGACGACACCGGCCTCGAGCTGCTGCTTGGCCTCGGCGCCGGTTTCGCAGGCAAGGACCGTGACGCCCGGCAGGTCGGCCTTGAGCACCTGCTCGATCAGGCGGCGCACGACCTTGGAGCCGTCGACCACCATCACCCGGGGTTCGTCGCTCGATATGTGTCGGGTGAGATGCGCTTCCATTGGTTCCCCCTGAGGAACTCCGTCTTCGTACTGCGCGATGGATGACGAACCGGTCCCGGCGCCCGCTCAGTCCGGGTGGGCTTCGGCCAGATGCCGTGCGGTCGCAAGCATAGCGCCAAGCCACCCCAAAACGGCACTGAGCACCGGCACGGCCAGGGCCGCCAGCAGTGGAAGACCGTGCAGGATGAACCGGTTGTCGTAGCTCTCGAGCAGATGGTTGACGGGCGCATGCAGCGCCCACTGCACCGCGAACACCACGATCAGGGCCAGCGCGCCGCTGAACAGGCCGTACCAGATGCCGGTGTACAGGAAGGGCCGGCGCACGAAGCCCGGACTGGCGCCGATCAGCTGCATGACGGCGATCTCTTCCGCACGCGACTGGATGTCCAGCCGCACCGTGTTGCCGACCACGAGCAGCGTTGCGAGCGCGAGCAGGCCGGCGAGCACGAGCACGCTGCGCTGCGACAGGCCGAGGATCGCGCCGAGCCGGCGGCGCCAGGCCGCGTCGTACTGCACCAGGTCGACCTGGGCCTCGGCGCGAAGATCCGCAAGCACGGCCGGCTCGACCGCGCCCTGCGTCTCCCGCGGGGTCACGATCAGCACATGCGGCAACGGGTTGAACTGCAGCACGTCGAGCGCGTCGGAAAACCCGGACATCGCACGGAATTCCTCCAGCCCCTGCTCCGGCGTGGTCTGCTTGACCGCCGCGACGTCGCCGCGCATGCGCAGCTTCGCCGCGAGCGCGGCACTGGCCTGCGCATCGGCCGCAGGCTTGAGGAACACGGTGATCTCGCGCGCGTCCTGCCAGCCGCCGGCCAGTGCGCGCGCATTGTCGAGCAGGATCAGGAACAGCAGCGGCAGGGCCAGCGCCAGGCCCATGACCAGCGCGGTCAGCGCGGTCGCCCAGGGCCGCGCGAGCAGGCGGCCGAGGCTCGAAAAGAAACTGTAGAGATGCTGGTCGCGCCAGCTGGAAAACCCGAGCCGGCGCCGCGGCGCCGCACGCTCGGCCGCGCGCGGCGGCGGCGCGGTCGCCTTGAGACGGTTGCCGGTAGGCTTCTTCGCGAACATCAATCGTTCCCCGGCCGCCAGTCGTCGAGCAGGCGCCCGTGGTTGAGCACGAGCACGCGCTTGCCCATGCGCTTGACCAGCGGCAGATCGTGGCTGGCGATCAGCACGGTCGTACCGACCTGCTGGAAATCGGCGAACAGCCGCATGATCTCGGCCGACAGCTGCGGGTCCAGATTGCCGGTAGGCTCGTCAGCGATCAGCACGGCCGGCTTCGCCACGATCGCGCGAGCTATGCCGACACGCTGCTGCTCGCCGGTGGACAGCGTCACGGGTTCCGAACGCTCGCGTTCGAGCAGGCCGACCTTGTCGAGCGAGGCACGTACGCGCTTGGCGATCTCCTCGCGCGACAGCCCGGCGATGATCAGCGGCAGCGCGACATTGTCGTAGACGCTGCGGTCCATCAGCAGGCGGTGATCCTGGAACACCATGCCGATGCCGCGGCGCAGTTCCGGGATGCGGCCGCGGCGCAGGCCGTGCAGGTTCTGCCCGTTGACCGTGACATGCCCGCGCGTCGGCCGTTCGATCAGCGCGATGAGCTTGAGCAAGGTGCTCTTGCCTGCGCCGGAATGCCCGGTCACGAAGGCCATCTCGCCGGCGCCGAGTTCGAACGACAGCTCGTGCACGGCCTCCTGCCCGGACGGGTAGCGCTTGGTGACCTGGTCGAAGCGGATCATCGGCGCGCCACCATCGCTCACTTCACCATCTGGTTGAGGTTGAAGATCGGCAGCAGGATCGCAAGCACGATGAACAGCACCATCGCGCCGACCAGCAGGATCACCGCGGGACCCAGCACCGCGGTCAGCACCGCGAGCCAGCGATCGAGTTCGCGCGCCTGGTGCGCCGCGGCCTCGTCAAGCATGCGCTCGAGCTGGCCCGAGCGTTCGCCGCTTGCGATCAGGCGCACGGCCACCGGCGGGAAATAGCCGCTGTCGGCGAGCGCGCGCGAGAACGCGCCGCCTTCGCGCACCTTGTGCGCGGCGCGGCGCAGCGCTTCGCGCATCGGCAGGTTGGGCACGACCTGGGCCGAGATCGCGAGCGCATCGAGCAACGGCACCGCGCTCGCGCTGAGCAGGGCGAGCGTGCGCGCCGCGCGCGCCGTGTTCGACGCGCGTGTGAGCTTGCCGACCAGCGGCAGGCGCAGCAGCCAGCGGTGCCAGACCATGCGCACCGCGTCGCGCCGCAGCGCGAAGCGCAGCGCAATCACCACTGCGACGAGCCCCGCGAACAACACGATGCCCCAGCGCTTGACCAGCTCGGACAGGCCGATCAGCAGCGTCGTCGGCAGCGGCAGTTCCTGCTTCATGCTCGCGAATACGCCGACGATCTGCGGCACCACGTAGACCAGCAGTCCCGTGACGACGGCAACGGCGACGAGACTGAGCAGGATCGGATAGGCCAGCGCGGTGAGCATCTGCTGGCGCAGCGCATCGCGCGATTCGGCGTAGTCGGCGAGACGTTCGAGCACGGTCGACAGCCGTCCGGACTGCTCGCCCGCGGCGATGGACGCACGATAGATTTCCGGAAAACTCTCCGGGTAGTCGGCAAATGCCGCGGCCAGCCCGGCCCCTTCCATGACCCGCGAGCGCAGCGCGACGACGAGGCTGCGGGAGCGCTCGTCCTCGCCCTGTTCGCCCAGGGCGGCGAGCGCTTCGTCGATCGGCAGTCCGGCCGCGAGCAAGGTCGCGAGCTGGCGCGTGAACAGCGCGAGCTGCGGCGTCGACAGGCCGCGCCGGCCCAGCGGCGAACTTTGCTGCTTCTCGTCGACCTGCGTCACATCCAGCGGATTCAGCCCGCGCTCGCGCAGGATCTGCCGCACGGCCCGCGCGGTATCACCCTGCAGAACGCCGCGCTGGGTCTTGCCGCTGGCGTCGAGGGCTTGATAGGCGAATGCCGGCACGCGGACGGTTCCGTTCGGGGAGAACCGGATTGTGTATGGAATCCCAGAACAGTGGTAGCGGACGGCCGGCGCAGGCGTGGTCGGCGCTGCGACGGCCTGCGCGCGGTCAGGCGGCTGCTCTGATCAGTGCGATCTGATCAGTGCGATCTGATCAGCGTGGTCAGATCAGTGTCACGCCCGCTGGCGGCTGCATCTCGCCAACGGTCTTCCAGAACCAGATCGTATGGCCCGCCGGGTCGACGACCGCGAAATTGCGGTCGCCCCACCACTGCGTGGACAGCGGCTGCGTGATCGCAATGCCGCTCCCGACGAGCTGGTCGTGGTAGGCATCGACGTCATCGGCCTCGACATAGATTTCGACCGCGCCGGTCAGCGTGCCGCCATCCTGCGGCCGCGACAGCATGAGCATCGCGCCGGCGCGCTGGACGATCGCGAAATCGAGCTGGCCGTCCTTGCCGACCACGCCCATCAGGTGTTCGAAGCCGAGCTTGTCGAGGTAGAAACTGCGCATCGCATCGACCGATTCGACGAAGCGCAGCGGCATCACGCCGGCGGGTCTGGCAGCAGTATTCATGGTGTCTCCTTGCGGGTTGCGGTGACGGAAGTATCGGCAGACACTCGCCGCGTTTCATCTACTTTATGGAGTAGACATGGGCGTGGCCTGGGCCGAATTCGGACTGCTCGATGAAGCCGGTTTCGGCAGCTACGAGAAGCGCGCGCTCGTCACGCTGGCCGTGCACGGCGTCAGCGACGCCGCCACGCTGTGCCGCGAAGGCGACATTCCGACCTCCAAGATCTACGCCGCGATGGAGAAACTCGCGCGGCTCGGCCTGATCGAGGTGCGCCGCTCGCGCCCGCAGCTGTACGCGGCGCTGCCGCCGGAACCGCTGATCGAACGCCTGAATGCACTCGCGCGCGAGCGCGCCGAGGCGTTCGCGACCGCCTCGGCCGGATTGCGCGCGGCGTTCGAGAAGCTGCCGCGCAAGCTCAAGGGCAGCCAGGCGCGCGTCGATCTCGCGCTGGGTGCCGACAGCCACATCAAGCGCCATGTGAGCCGCCTTGCCGGCGCGCGGCGGCGCGTGCTGTCCTACCTCGAAAGCGGCGACATCAACGCCATGCGCACGTTGCGCGACCAGGGCTTCGACGTGCTCAAGGCGATCGCGCGCGAGCGCGAGCGCAGCGGCGTGGAACACCGCGTGATCTTCGGATTCAGCGATCGCTCCGCGCCGCGCCTGCTGGAGTTCCTGCGCGAGTTCTCCGCATCCACGCGCACCCTCAGCGGCGTGCGCTACAGCGGCGAGATGGGCCATCCCTTCCATGTCGTCGACGACGACATCGTGATCCTCGCACTGGACCATCCCTTCGTCGGCGAAGGCCGTTTCGCCTCGCTGCTGGTGCAGGACGCCGGCCTCGCCGCACAGCTCACCGAAGGCTTCGAACAGCTGTGGCAGCGTGCATTGAAGAACCTGCGCGAGATCCGCGCGTGGCCCGGGCGTTAGTTGCCCGGGCCTGTTGCGGGTCTTCCGTACTACGCTTTCTTCGCCAACCCGCTGTGGCGTATGCCGTAGCCGAAATAGATCACGAGCCCGGCCAGCATCCACAGGCCGAAGCGCTCCCAGGTCACCAGCGGCAGACCGGTCAGCAGCCAGATCGAGAACACGATGCCGATGATCGGCACCAGCGGCACGAGCGGCGTGCGGAACGCGCGCTTCACTTCCGGACGCGTGCGACGCAGCACGACGATGGACGCGCAGATCACGATGAAGGCGCAGAGCACGCCGACGTTGACGAGTTCAGCGAGATCGCCGATCGGCAGCGCGCCGGCGGCCAGCCCCGTGAGCACGCCGAGGATCAGCGTCGGCCGGTACGGCGTGCCGTAGCGCGGATGCAGCTTGGCGAACCACGACGGCAGCAGGCCGTCGCGGGCGAGCGAGAACCAGATGCGCGCCGCGGCGAGCATGAAGGCGAACACCACGCTGATGATACTGGCCACGGCCACGGCGGAGATCGCCGCACTGATCCAGGTCAGGCCCAGCGACTGGAACGCGTTGGCCACCGGCGCGTCGTTGTTGAGCGTGCTGTAGTGCGCCACGCCGGTGATCACGAACGAAATGGTCAGGTACAGCACCATCGACACACCGAGCGACAGCAGGATCGCGCGCGGCAGGTCGCGCTGCGGGTTCCTGGATTCCTCGGCCGCCGTGGTCAGGGTGTCATAACCGAACACCGCGAAGAACACGACCGAGGCTGCCGCCACGACGCCCTGGAAGCCGAAATGCGTCTTGCCGTCGGCGCCGACGACTTCCGGCGGAATGAACGGAAACCAGTTCGCCGTATTGATGTAGAACGCACCGACGCCGATCACGAGCAGCACGCCGATGACCTTGACCGCGACGACGATGGTGTTCAGGCGCGCACCAGTCTCGGTGCGCACGGTCAGCAGAACCGCCACGCCCATCGCGACCAGGGCCGCGATCACATTGAACACGCGCCCCTCGCCCGTACCCATCGCACCCTGCGCCCAGACCGGCAGATGGATACCGACATGCGCGAGCAGGTTCTGCAGATAGCCGGACCAGCCGCTCGCGACCGCGGCGACGATCAGCGCATATTCGAGCAGCAGATCCCAGCCGATCAGCCAGGCCACGCCTTCGCCGAGCACCGCATAGCCATAGGTGTAGGCGCTGCCGGTGACCGGGATCATCCCTGCGAATTCCGCATAGCACAGCGCCGCCGCGGCGCTGGCGATGCCGGCGATGATGAAGGCCAGCGCGACCGCCGGTCCCGCATTGGCCGCCGCCTGCTGCCCGGCCAACACGAAAATACCGACCCCGATGATGCCGCCGAGGCCGATGGCGGTGAGCTGCCACAGGCCCAGCACGCGGCGGAATTCGCTGCGCGAGCCCGCTTCGCTCTGCAACTGCTCTATCGTCTTGTGACGCGTGATCTGTCGGATGAGGCTCATGGTTCCCTCCCAGGAATCGGGGCGATCATAGCGGAGCCGGACGCGGCTGCGCGGGTGCCGGACGCCGCGTTGCCAGGTGCTGTAACGATGCGGCGCACCAGGGCACGCGCATCGGGCCTTCGTCGCGTAGCGCAGCACGCGCCAGCCTACGGCCATCAATCCGGTGTGCGAGCCGACCGGCCGCGCAACAGATAGAAGACCGGCACGCCGAGCAGCACGATGACCAGCCCAGGCCAGGTATACGCCGGCTTCCAGATCAGCAGACCCACGCCGATGGCGCTCGCGAACACGATGTACAGCGCCGGCAGCACGGGATAGGCAAAGGCCCGGTACGGCCGCTCGAGGTCGGGCCTCGTGCGGCGCAGGCGGAACAGGCCGGCGATGGTCATCACATAGAAGATCAGCGTGGCGAGGATCACGTAGTCGAGCAGGTCGCCGTAGCGGCCCGACAGGCACAGCACGCAGGCCCATAGCGCCTGCAGCCACAGGCCCCAGCCCGGCACGGCATTGCGGTTGAGGTTGCCGGCGCGCGCGAAGAACAGGCCGTCGCGCGCCATGCTGTAGTAGACGCGCGCACCGGCGAGCACGAGGCCGTTCACGCAGCCGAACGTGGATACCATGATCAGCACGGCGATGAGTCCTGTGCCCCAGGATCCGAACGCGGCCTGCGCCGCGGCCACGCCGACGCGATCGGATTCTGCGTGCGCGATGCCGTCGAGCGGCAGCACCGCGAGATACATCAGGTTGGCGACGAGATACAGGCTGCACACAAGCACGGTGCCGAGAAACAGGCTGAGCCCTACGTTGCGCCGCGGGTGGCGGATCTCGTCGGCGACCGATGCGGCGCTGTGCCAGGAGTCCGACGAGAACAGCGCACCGACCATGGACACCGCGATCGCCGGCAGCAGCGCGAGCGCGAGCCCTTCCGGCGTCGCCGCGGTGCGCTGCCAGGCCTGCGCCCAGTTGGCCTGCCAGACGTCCGCATTGGCGCCGAGCAACAGCCCGAAGCCGATCAGCGCGAGCACCGCGCCGATCTTCGCCAACGTGAATACCGTTTGTATCCATTTTCCATAGTTCACGCCGCGCGCGTTGACGAAGGTCAGCGTGAGCACGACGGCGATCGCCACGAGCTGCGCCGCCGTGAGGCGGAACCCGCCCACCTGCAGCAGCACGTTGGCGTCGCCGAGCGACGGCACGAGATAGGCCGTGAACTTCGCAAACGCCACGCCGACCGCGGCGATGGACCCGGTCTGGATCACCGCGAAGAACGACCACCCGTAGAGAAAGGCCGGCAGCTTGCCCCAGGCTTCGCGCAGATAGACGTATTGCCCGCCGGCCTTCGGAAACATGCCGGCAAACTCGGCGTAGCTCAGCGCACCGGCGACCGTCATGAAGCCCGAGATCAGCCAGACCAGGATCAGGTAACCCGCCGAACCGGTAGTGCGCACGATATCGGCGCTGACGATGAAGATGCCCGAGCCGATCATAGTGCCGGCGACGAGCATGGTGCCGTCGAGGAGGGTCAAGGAGCGGCGGAACCCATTCGCTTGCGCATCGCTTGCGATCTGTTGCGTCATGACTGCGCTCCCTGCTGATCGGCCGATCTTAGCGAGACGAAGACCACGTCGACGAGGTAAATTCCTGCGTGCGAAGCGCTGAATAAGTCAGTTGTCGTGCGACCGCCCGATTTCGAACTGCAATCGGCCGCAGAGCACTACCTGCCCGCGTCACCACTCAACCGTCTTGCCAGTCGGGAAACGACATGAACAGACACTGGGCATTCTGGAAGCGAGGCTGGTGGGCATGGCTGTTCGTGCTCTGCGCCAACGTTTCGATGGGACTGCTGGTTATTCCGCTGGCGATCGCCTTCCGCGACAACAAGAGTCTCTATTGGGTATCCGCGCTCGTCCTGTGGTTCGTCGTAGGAGCACCGCTCTGGGGCTGGATATTCGAGCGGTTTGCCTCCGACTCGGCACGCGTTGCGACGAACCGCGCCGGCGAAGCGTTGCCTAATCCTCCCGCGTAACCCTCAACACCTCATCCACCGACGTCACACCCGCCAGACACTTCGCCCACCCATCCGCCGCAATCGCCGCTGCGCGCGTACGCGCGTAGCGTTCCATGTCGGCCTCGGATGCGCCTTCGTGGATCTGGCGGCGGAAGTTCTCGTCGACGGCGATGAGTTCGTAGATGCCGGTGCGGCCGCGGTAGCCGGAGGATCGGCCGACCAGGCCATCCGCGGGCTTGTACAGCAGCGCGTGCGTGTCGGTGGGCTGGCCGAATGCGGACAGTTCGCGCGGCGTGGCCGCATACGCTTCGCGCGTGGCCGGGTCGAGCACGCGCACGAGACGCTGGGCGAGTACACCGATCAGCGACGAGGACAGCAGGAACGGTTCCACGCCCATGTCGCGCAGGCGCGTGACGGCACCGACCGCCGAATTGGTGTGCAATGTGGATAAAACCAGATGTCCCGTCAGCGACGCCTGCACCGCGATCTGCGCGGTTTCAAGGTCGCGTATTTCGCCGACCATGACGACGTCCGGATCCTGGCGCAGGATCGCGCGCAGTCCGCGCGCGAAGGTCATCTCGACCTTGGTGTTGACCTGGGTCTGGCCGACGCCGTCGATGTAGTACTCGATCGGGTCTTCCACGGTCATGATGTTGCGGCTGGCGTCGTTGAGCTTGAGCAGCGAGGCGTACAGCGTCGTGGTCTTGCCCGAGCCGGTTGGACCGGTGACGAGGAAGATGCCGTGCGGCCGCGAGATGATGCTTTCCAGCCGCGCGCGATCGTCAGCGGCCATGCCGAGCTGAATCAGGTCGAGGCGTCCGGCCTGCTTGTCGAGCAGGCGCAGCACCACGCGTTCGCCGTGGCCGGCCGGGATCGTCGACACGCGCACGTCGACCGGGCGGCCGGCAATTTTCAAACCGATCCGGCCGTCCTGCGGCAATCGCTTCTCGGCGATGTCGAGCTTGGCCATGACCTTGATGCGGCTGACCACGGCGTTCGCGACGGCCTTCTGCGGCGACAGGATCTCGCGCAGCACGCCGTCGATGCGGAAGCGCACGACGAGGCGGTTCTCGTAGGGCTCGACGTGGATGTCCGACGCGCCTTCCTTGACCGCCTCGGTCAGCAGCGCGTTGATGAGCCGGATGATCGGCGCATCGTCGTCGCTCTCGAGCAGGTCCTCGGGCTCGGGCAGGTCGTCGGCGATGGAGCGCAGGTCCATGGACTCGTCCATGTCCGAGACCACGCCGCGCGCGTCGTCGCCCTGTTCGTACAGGCGGCGCAGCAACTGCTCGAATTCCGCGGCGCTGTGGCGCGTGAGCTTGAGTGGCGCGCCGAGATAACGGCGCAGTTCGGCCAGCACCTCGGGCTTTACGCCGTCGCGGCAGGCGACCTCGGCGTGATCGTCGTGCCAGGCGACGAGGGTCGCGCCGTTGCGCCGCGCGAAACCGAAGTTCGGCCGCGCCGGGCGCACGACGCGCGCAGCGTCGGCGGTGCCGGTTGGCGGCAGTCTCGCTTCACTCACTTGCCGCCTCGGTTGGCTTTCCTCGCGCCGCCCTTGCCCGTGGCCGGCGGCAGTGTGGCGGGCGTGGCCGGACCATTCGGATCAGACATGAAGTCATGCATTTCCGGGATCACCGGCTGGCGTTCCTGGGGCGTCAGCGCCTCGCGGTTGCCGCGCATCTGCAATTGTTCGGTGCGGATATAGTTGTACTTTTCGCTCGACACCGACTGCTCGGTGGCCGCGTCGCGCAGGATCTTCGGATGCAGGAAGATCATCAGGTCGCGCTTGTTGAGGCGGTTGCTGCGGTAGCGGAACAGGTTGCCGAGCACCGGGATGCTGCCCAGTCCCGGCACCTTCTGGTTGCTGTCGTTGGCCGTCTGGTCGGTCAGCCCGCCGAGCACCAGGGTCGCGTCATCTGCGACCAGCACGCTGGTCGTGAGTTCGCGCTTGTTGGTGATGAGGTCCACCGCGCCGTCCACCGACGGAGCCAGCGACGATACCTCCTGATGCAGATCCAGGCGCACCGAATCGCCTTCGTTGATATGCGGCGTGACCTTGAGGGTCAGGCCCACGTCCTTGCGCTCGATGGTCTGGAACGGATTGAGCTGGTTGTTCGTGCCGCCGGTGCCCGAGGCGTTGGTGTACTGGCCGGTCTTGAACGGCACTTCCTGCGCGACCTTGATGGTTGCCTCGGTGTTGTCGAGCGTGAGCACGGACGGCGTGGACAGCACGTTGGACTTGCCGTCGCCCTTGAGCATGCGCAGCAGGAAGCCGAGATTCACGATGTCGCCGAGGCCGGGCACGTTGGTGACGCCGGTGATGTAGCCCAGCGACAGGCCGGTGCCGAGCGCGCGTGGGTTCTGCGCCACGTCGATGATGTTGCCGCGGCCGTCCGAACCGGTGAAGTTGGTGCCGCCGATGAAGTTGTTGTCGGCGCCCTCGATGGGCGCCTGCCACTGCACGCCGATCTCGCTCGCGGTCTCGTCGGACACCTCGGCGATGATGGCTTCGATGAGCACCTGCGCGCGGCGCACGTCGAGCTGGCGGATCACGCCTTCGAGCGAGCGGAACACCGCCGGCGAGGCACTGATGATCAGCGCATTGGTTTCCTCGTGCGCCTGGATCGTCGCGCTGCCGCCGCCGGTCGCCGCGCCCGTGCTGCCAGCCGCACCGGGCGTTACCACCGCCGCGCCGCTGGCGCTGACTTCGTTGTTCAGCGTGCTCGCCACGCCGGTGAGGATCGGCACCAGTTCCTTGGCTTTGGCGTAGCGCAGGTAGATCACGTTGGTGCCGCCGCCGCTCTGCAGCGGCGTGTCCAGGTGCGTGACCAGGGTGCGCAGGCGCAGGCGGCCGCTCTTGGCGCCGGCGATCAGGATCGAATTGGTGCGCTCGTCGGCAAGGATGCGCGGGCTTTCGCCGCTGGCCTGGGTCGCCTTGTCCTCGGCGAGGATGGTCAGCGTGCGCGCCATCTCCGACGCATTGGCGTGCTGCAATGGCAACACTTCCACTTCTGTATCCGACACCGTGTCGATGCGCGCAATGATGCCGGCGACGCGCTGCACGTTGCTGGCGCGGTCGGAAACCACCAGCGAGTTGCTGGTCTGGTGCGCGATCAGCTGCGCCCCCTGGGGCAGCAGCGGGCGCAGGATCGGCACGAGCTCGGCCGCCGCCACGTGCCGCAGCGGCACGATCTGGGTCACGATCGCGTCGCCCGATTCGGCGGTCGCGACGCTGTTGCCGCCTTCGGCCTGGGCCATCGCCTCGGGCACGATCTTGATCATGCTGCCGGCCGGCACCGCGGCGTAGCCGTGCACGCGCAGCACCGAGAGAAACACGTCGTAGATCTCGTCGGGCTGCATCGGCCGCGCCGAAATCACGCTGACCTTGCCCTGCACGTTCGGACCGACAATGAAGTTCTTGCCGGTGATTTCCGACACCGTCGCGATCAGCGCCTGGATGTCGGCGTCCTTGAGATTCAGCGTATGCGTGCCCGGCGGATTACCGGCCGCCGACGGCGGCGGCTGCGCAACCGCGCTCGCGGCGGCGAGCGACAGGGCGAAAGCCAGCAGGCAGGTTCGCAACGAGGCAGATATGCGCGTCATTTGATGTTCACGCTGAGAGTGACGGGCTTGCCGTCGCGATTCACCGTGACGGTGACGCGACTGGCGTTCTTGAGGGAATCGACGACCTGGGTCGCACGCCCCATGGAATCCAGCGGTACGCTGTTGATCGACGTGACGACATCGGTGGGCTGCAGGCCGAGCTGCGCGATCAGTGCCGCGTTCGGTCCGCCGGACAGGCGCACGCCCGCCATGCGGCCGTTTTCCATGACCGGCTGTGCGCTGATCTGGCGCATGAGTTCGGAGGGATCGGAGACGCCGAGCTGCTGCTGGATGCGCGAGAAATCGACGGCGCCCTGCGCCATCTGCGGCGCGACGAAGACGGGTGTGGCCGTCGGGATCTGATCGGGTGCCGGCGCGCTCGCCGAAGCTGGCGAGGTGTTGCGGCCGGCCGCGGCCGGCTGTGCTGCCGTGGCCGCCGACGTGGCCGGTGTGCCGGGCTGGTCGTACGGCAGGCCCAGTGTTTCCTGCACGCCTTCGTGCAGCAGGATCACGCGATCGGGGTAGACGCCATCGAGACTCGCGCCGCCGGGCAAGGCATCGCCGACACGATAGGCGCGCTCGCCGGTTACCGCATCGGCGATCACCGCCATGCCGGCGCGCGGATCGGCCTCGGCCAGCGTCCCGCGCAATTGCAACTGCAAGGTCGTCGCCGGTGCGCTGCGAGCAAGTTCCGCCGTGGTCAGACCGGCGTTGCCGAACAGATGCCACTTCGACACGCTGACGGCCGCCTTGCCGCTGGGCGCCGGCACCGTCGCGATCGGGACATTCGCATCCGTGTCACCGCCCGTGGGAACGAGCAGCCAGAGCATCTTCACCGCGAGCCAGACACAGGCGAGTGCGAGCAGGCCGCAGACCAGCATGCCGCCGAGCAGGGAAACCCGCTCGACCTCGCTGCTGTTCCATTCCCGCATGGCCATGACTGCCATCGTCTTCCCCCTGCTCTGCCGCCTACCGCCTACGACGCATCCGGTGCCGCGGACGCAGCACCGCTCTTTCCACCGCCGCCGTGACCACTGCCGCCGCCACTGCCGCCACTGCCGCCACTGCCACCTCTGCCACCACCACCACCACCTCCGCCGCTGCGCCCGCGCCCGCCACTGCGCCGGCGCTTGGGCTTGCCGTCGGTCGGTGCGGGCGGCGGTGCATCGGCCGCGTCGGCCGCGTCGTCGATCGCGTTCTGCGCATCGGAAGGATGCGCGACACGCTCACGCCTGGCCGGTACGATCAGCAGTTCACGTGTGACCGTCGCGACCGGGATCTTCTGCGCGATGAACCGCTCGATGTCCGGCAGGCCCATGGCGTAGAGGTCGCAGGCAAAACTGATCGCATCGCCCTCGGCGCCGAGGCGCGCAGTACGGCCGATGCGGTGCACGTAGTCTTCCGGGTCGTGCGGCAGGTCGTAATTGAACACGTGGCTCACGGCCGGGATATGCAGACCGCGCGCCGCCACGTCGGTAGCCACGAGCACGTCGACTTCGCCGCGCTGGAAGCGTTCGAGCAGTTTCTGGCGCTTCTTCTGCGGCACGTCGCCGGACAGCGCGCCGACACGGAAACCATGCCGCTCCAGCCGCGTCGTCACGCGCTCGGCGACAACCTTGGTGTTGACGAAGACGATGCTGCGCTGCACGTCATCGGTCGCCATGAGATTCAGCAGCAGCGGCATCTTTTCTTCGGTCGCCGGGAAATACACGCGCTGACGCACGCGCGACGCGGTGACCGATTCGGTCTCGGCCGACAGCTTCTCCGGATTGTTCATGTGCTCGTAGGCCAGCTCGAGCACGCGGTAGCTCAGCGTGGCCGAGAACAGCAGGCCGAGACGCTTGTCGCGTGGCGGCAGGCGGCGCATGAGGAAGCGCACGTCCTTGATGAAGCCAAGGTCGAACATGCGGTCGGCTTCGTCGATGACCATGACGTCAACCGCGCGCAGGCTGAATACATGCTGCTTGAAATAATCGATCAGCCGGCCCGGCGTGGCGATGATGATGTCGACGCCGCCGCGCAACTGCTCGCGCTGCTTGTCGTAGTCCACGCCGCCGTAGATCAGTGCCGACTTCAGGCCAGTGCTGCGACCCAGATTCTTGAAATCCTTGTCGATCTGCATGGCCAGCTCGCGCGTCGGCGCGAGTACCAGGCAGCGCGGATCGGTTTCCTTGCGCTCGGCCAGGGCCGGCAAGGTCAGCAGACGCTGCATGGCGGCGACGAGGAAGGCGCCGGTCTTGCCGGTGCCGGTCTGGGCCTGGCCGGCGACGTCGCGCCCGGCCAATGCGACCGGCAGGGTCAGGGCCTGGATCGGCGTGCAACGCGTAAAGCCGGACTCGTGCAACCCGGCGAGAAGGCTGGGGTGCAGGTCAAAACTATCGAAGAAACAATCGGTTAATACTTGTTCGGACATTCAACTGGCCAGATGATCCGGGGTGTGCCGTCAGGCGGCGGTCCCCGGGGGACTTGAGGATCATTCCACAGACCCAACTTGAAACGCGCGGATAGTTGGGCTGAAATGCCGCCCTCCCCCACGCCCCTTCCACACTCCCGCCTTGCCCAGCAACGCGCCGAGTGTAGCCTAAACCCAAACATTTCCGCAGCTTGGCGGAAATTCTTAAGACGGAGAATTCCCTTGAGCCAGCTGATCGCCCATACCAGCGACGACAATTTCGAGACCGATGTACTGCAGTCGGCCGAACCGGTCCTGGTCGACTTCTGGGCCGAATGGTGCGGCCCCTGCAAGATGATCGCGCCCGTGCTCGATGAGCTTGCTGCGAACTATCAGGGTCGCATGAAAGTGGTAAAGGTCAACATCGACCACAATCAGAAGACCCCGCGCAGCTATAACGTTCGCGGCATCCCGACCCTGATGATCTTCAAGAACGGCAAGGTCGAGGCGACCCAGATCGGCGCGGTTTCCAAGACCCAGCTGACCCAGCTCATCGACCGCACCATCTGACGTTCCGCAGCAGCCGCAACGGTCAGCGCCGCACATGGGCGGACGGTCAGCACCTCGTCCGTCCATGCTTTACGCGTCAATCTCACAGTGCTAACGTAGTTCCCGTTGTTCGGGGCGCAGCGCCCCACTCCTTCCGGTTAATCCCCTGATTCCATCCCGCCAGCCTACCCATGCTGGCCAACGGCGCCCATGCGAGGTCTGCCCGTGTCTGATATCGAGAACAAGGAAAACGGCTCGGCCGCAACGGCTGACGCACGCCCCGAATCCAGCCCTGCCGAACCGCGCGTGTCCCGCCGCGAAGCCCAGGCCGCCCGCGCCGCCGCCAAGGCGGAAGCTGCGGCCCGCGCTGAAAGCGGCGCCCCCGCCGGCGACGCACCGCCCCCCCCGGCCGCAGCCGCACCACCGGCTCCGCCGCGCGAAGAGCGCCAGGAACGCACAGCGCGCGAAGAGCGTCCGGCTCGCGAAGATCGCCAGGAACGGCAGGAGCGCAACGGCAATACCGAACGCGGCAATCAGAACAACGATCTGTTTGCCGGTTCCGGCAATGCCGACAGCGGCAACAACGGCAATGGCAACAATGCCGGCAATGGCAATGACGGCGACAACGGCAACCGCCATCGTGGCGGCAACGACGGCGGCAACCGCAACGAGGCCGGCAACGACGGCGGCAACGGCAACGATGGCGGCAACTACGACGGCGGCAATGGCAATGACGGCGGCAGCCAGAGTGCGCAGGGCCAGAACAACGGCCCGCAGCAGGGTGGCCACAACCAGGGTCAGGGACAAGGCCAAGGACGCCGCGAAGGCCGCAACCGCAATCGCAATCGCCAGAACCGTCCGCAGCAGCAACAGATGCGCGGCGGCAACTACGACGACGAAATCCCCGATGAGCGCAACGGCGGTGGCAGCGGTCCGCTGATCAACCTGACCGAACTCAAGCGCAAGCCCGCCGCAGCCGTACTCGAGATCGCTGAAACCCTGGGCATTCAGGAAGGTGTCGCCCGCGCACGCAAGCAGGACGTCATCTTCAACATCCTCAAGGCCCACGCGCGTGCTGGCGGCGGCATCTGGGGCGAGGGCGTGCTGGAAATCCTGCAGGACGGCTTCGGCTTCCTGCGCTCGGGCGACGAGTCCTACCTCGCCGGCCCCGATGACATCTATGTCAGCCCCAGCCAGATCCGCCGCTTCAACCTGCGCACCGGCGACTACATCACCGGACGCATCCGTCCTCCGAAAGACGGCGAACGCTACTTCGCGCTGCTCAAGGTCGACGACATCAACAGCGAGCCGCCGGAAGCGTCCAAGAACAAGGTCCTGTTCGAGAACCTGACCCCGCTGTTCCCGCGCAAGTCGTTCCGCCTCGAACGCGGCAACGGCTCGTCGGAAGACATCAGCGGCCGCATCCTCGACCTGATCTCGCCGGTCGGCAAGGGCCAGCGCGGCATCATCGTGTCGCCGCCCAAGGCCGGCAAAACGATGATGCTGCAGAACGTCGCGCAAGCCATCGTGCACAACCATCCGGAAGTGCACCTGATCATCCTGCTGATCGACGAGCGCCCGGAAGAAGTGACCGAGATGGTGCGCGGCGTGCGCGCCGCCGAAGTCATCAGCTCCACCTTCGACGAACCGGCCGCGCGCCACGTACAGGTCGCCGACATGGTGATCGAGCGCGCCAAGCGTCTGGTCGAGCACAAGCGCGACGTGGTCATCCTGCTCGATTCGATCACGCGTCTTGCGCGCGCCTACAACACCGTCGTGCCGAGTTCCGGCAAGGTGCTGACCGGCGGCGTGGACGCCAACGCGCTGCAGCGCCCGAAGCGCTTCTTCGGCGCGGCACGCAACGTCGAGGAAGGCGGTTCGCTGACCATCCTCGCGACCGCGCTGGTCGACACCGGCTCGAAGATGGACGAGGTGATCTACGAGGAGTTCAAGGGCACCGGCAACATGGAAGTGCATCTGAACCGCCGCATCGCCGAAAAGCGCGTCTACCCCGCCATCGACATCAACCGCTCCGGCACGCGCCGCGAGGAACTGCTGATCGATCCGGACATGCTGCAGAAAATCTGGATTCTGCGCAAATTGCTGCATCCGATGGACGAGCTGACCGCGATGGAGTTCATGCTCGACAAGATGAAGAACACCAAGTCCAACGACGAGTTCTTCGCGACGATGAAGCGCGGCTGATACGCGCGGTTCGTTCGCCCAAAAAAGCGCGGCTACGGCCGCGCTTTTTTGCTTTCAGTCCTCCTCTTCAAGGGGGGTGAAGGGCAACCGCTCAGAACCGAAGGCTCGCGTTGCCCCGAACGCCCAGCGGGCCGGGTGGGCTGGGATGGGGATGGTGTTTGCCGAGGTAAAAGGCCGCGCCTTGAATCCACCTGCGCGCTCCAAAGCTCCCCACGCACAAAGTCGACACGTACACCCACACTGACACCATCCCCACCCAACCCTTCCCTTGAAGGGGAGGGCTAAAGACGCGCCATCCCCAGCGCAAGCGCCGTGCGTTCCGCCTCGGCACGCGAGATTTCAGCCGGCAGCAGCGACTCCCGCAGTACCGGCAGCGCCTGTTCCAGCAACGCACGCGCCGCTTCCGATGCGCCTTCTCTCACACGCACCGCAGCCAGCTCGCTGCGCGCGATGGCCAGATCGATCGGCAGTGTGGCGCCGGCTTCGAAGCCCGCGATCGCCGCCTCGAGTTCGCGGCGCGCCGTTGAAATGTCGCCGCCGTCGAGCGCGAATGCGGCGCGCGCGCGGCGCATGTGCAACACGATGGGATGCGTTTCCGGCACCAGCACGCGCCAGCGCGATTCGGCCTCGGCGAGCAGGGGCAGGCCCACAGCGGGACGGTGCTGCTGCCGCGCGAGCAGCACAAGCTGCCAGGTCAGCATCGCGTATTCGACCGAGTCCTCGCCGTCCAGGCGCGCCGCGCGTGCGCGCAGGTCGGTAAGCAGTGCAAGCGCACGCGCCGACTGGCCTGCGCGGCCGAGCGTGCGTGCCTCGCTGCGCTCGATGCGACGACGGAACTGGTTGTCGGCGTCGATGCCGCCGTCGTCGAGGATCTGCCGGGCCGTGCGGAACTCCGCAAGTGCCGCCGCGTAGTCGCCGGCATTCTCGAGGAAGCCGCCGTAGTTGCCGTGCGACGTCGCGCGATCGACCGCGCCTTGCAGGCCGGCCTCGCCCATATGCCGGTCGGAACGGCGCAGATAGTCGATCGCCTCGCGGTAGCGGCCCAGTTCGTTGAGTACGAGGGCAAGATCGTTGGTCAGCACCATCATGCGCGCACCGCCGGGATCGACCATGCGTTCCTGCAGTGCAATCGCGCGACGCAGCAGCGCCTCGGCCGCCGTAGCGTCGCCGGCCATGCTCAGCGCATTGGCCTTGGCGCGCAGCAGCACGATGTGCTCCGGCGATTCGGGCGGGCGCTGCGCGTCGACGCGAGCGAGCGCGTCGTCGACGACGGCCAGCGCTGCATCGTTCTCACCCGAGCTGCCGAGCAGGCTCGCCAGTGGCTGGGCAATCTCCAGATACAGCGGCAAGGGTACGTCGGGCGTGCGCCGGGCCAGTTCCAGCGCCTCGCGCAACGGCGCCATTGCCTGCTCGTCGCCGCTGCTGCGGTGATAGGCCATGCCCAGTGACTGCAGCGTGCGCAGGCGCGCGACCGCGTCGTCCGGCGCAAAGCGTTCGCGCCAGATGCGTGCCTGCTCCACCACCGCGAGCGCCGACGCGGTATCGCCCTGCAGCCCGAGCAGGCTCGCGTATTCGTCGTAGTCCTCGGCCAGACGCAGCGCCTGCGCGCGGTCGGCCGGCTCGACGCCGGCGACACCGTCACGCATCAGCACCAGCGCCGTGGCCACGTCGCCGAGGTCGCCGTACAGCTGTGCGAGCAGCCGCTGCATCGCCTTGACCAGCGCGGGATCAGAGCGCACGGCCAACTGTGCGCGCGCCGCATCGAGCAGGCCGCGCAGGCTCACCTCGCGGCTCATCGCGTTTTCCGGCGCGGCGGCGTCGAACGCATCGGTGAGGAAGGTCAGTGCTTCGCGCGCCCGCGCGGCATCACGCTCCGACGCTGCCAGCGCCTGTTGCGCCGCGGCTTCCGCGGCAAGCGCGCGTGCGCGCGCCAGATCGAGGCGCCAGACGAACATGCCGGCGGCGAACAGCGCGAGCACCACCGCGGCAGTCCCCAGGCGATGTCGCTGCAAGAATTTGCGCAGACGGTAGGCGCGCGTCAGCCGCGCCGCGCGCACCGGCCGGCCGTCGCGATAGCGCTGGATATCGTCGCGCAGCGCACCGGCGCTGGCGTAGCGGCGCGCGGGATCAGCATCGCTGGCCATGGCGACGATGCCGCCGAGTTCGGTGTCGAGTAGCAGCGGTGCGAGATCCGCGATCGCCGCGCCGCTGTCGACGCGGCGCGCGGTGATCAGTTCGCGCAGCAGCACGCCGAGGCTGTAGATATCGCTGGCCGTGGTCACCGCGCGGCCTTCGCGCTGTTCCGGGCTTGCATAGCCCGGCGTGAACACGCGCGTGGAATCGTGTGCCGGAGCGTCGACGTCGACGAGGCGCGCGACGCCGAAATCGAGCAGCTTGACCTGCCCGTCGCGCGCGACCAGCACATTCGCCGGCTTCAGGTCGCGATGCACGACGAGGTGCCGGTGCGCGTGGCCGACCGCGTCGAGCATGGCCTCGAACAGCGCGAGGCGTTCGTGCAGTCGTGGCGCGTGCAGCGCCGCGTGCTGCAACAGCGGCAGGCCATCGACATATTCCATGGCAAGCCACGGCTGCCCATCAGCGGTTTCGCCGCCGTCGAGCAGGCGCGCGATGTGCGGATGATCCAGGCCGGCGAGGATCTGCCGCTCCTGGCGCAGCCGGCGCAATCCGTCGCGTGTCGGAAAACCGCGCAGCAACTTGATCGCGACCTGCTGCACGAAGCCGCCGTCGACCCGCTCGGCCAGCAGCACCGTGCCCATGCCGCCGGCACCCAGTTCGCGCAGCAGCCGGTACGGACCAAGGCGTTCGCTGCGCGGTGCCGCGAAATTCACGGCGCTCGCATCGATGGCGCGCGCAAGCGGATCGTCGTCGTCCGCATCCGCGGCCAGCAGGCGCGCGAGCAGTGCACGGTCCGCGGCATCCAGCGGTGAATCGGTCAGCGCGGCGGCTCGCGCGGCGGCTGGCAATGCACGCAGCCGCTCGAACTCCGCGTCGAACCGGTCCAGCGAACCGGCGGCCGGGTCGCTCATCGGCACATCCCGCAGACGCCTGGGCCGCGCGCGGTGCGCTGCTTTCGCTGGATCAGCACGAGGCCGCGCCTCAGCGCCAGCCTTGCGACCGCTTCACGCGCTGCCAGCGCGCGAGCGCCTCGCGCGTGCGCTGGCGGCCGATCTCGATGACTTCCGCCGCGCGCTGGAATTCATAGAACGCACAGACGTTGCGCGGAATCGAGATGACCAGGTCCGGCGGCTGCGCGGCGAGCTTGTAGCGCGTCAGCGTTTCCTGCACCACGTCGAGCGAGCGTGCGAACAGGTCGAGCACGCCCGGTTCGTGCAGCACGACGCGCTTGGTCGCGCGCTTCTCGAGAAGGCGGCCCCAGATCGCACCGATGCGGCCGATGCCGGCACGCTGCGCGTCATCGGGCTCGGGGACTTCCGGGCGCGTGATCGGCGTCTCGCGCTCGGCCACGCCTTCGGCCTCGGCATTGACGTCGACTGCGATGGTCGCATCGGTGAGATCACGCAAGGTCGGCGTGACGGGGACGGGATTGAGCAGGCCGCCATCGACGAGCCGACGGCCCTGGTAGCGGTGCGGGCGGAATACGGTAGGAATGGAAATCGAGGCACGGATCGCATCGAAAAGCGAGCCGCGCGAGAACCACACTTCGCGCTGCGCATCGATGTCGACGGCGACCGCGGTATAGCTGATCGGCAAGTCTTCGATGTTGGTTTCGCCGACCAGGTCGCGCAGTGCGCCGATCACGCGATGGCCCTTGATCAGGCCACCGCCGCGCCAGCTCCAGTCGACCAGGCGTAACACGTCGAAGGTCTTCAGGCCGCAAGCCCACTCGCGATATTCGGTCAGCTTGCCCGCGGCATAGACGCCACCGACCAGCGCGCCCATCGAGCTGCCCGCGACGGAACGGATCTCATAGCCCTGCGCGCGCAATTCCTCGATGACGCCGACATGCGCGTAGCCGCGCGCACCGCCCGAGCCCAGCACCAGGGAAATGGCGCCGCGACGCGGCGGCTCGGTGACGCCTGCAGGCAGATTCATGCGGACTCCGGAAGAAAACTAGTGGCCTGTAACGGTTGAATCGGTGGAGGGATCGCGAGGGCGCGATCGTGCAGCACGCCGCTGCGCAGCGCGGCCAATAGCCCAGGCTATCGGCCAATCGATGAGGACGTACTGCCCGGCCAGACCGGGTGAGCTGCTATCGATTTGTCCGCTGCAGGCCACTATTGATAGGCGCCAATGGACAATTGCAGCAGGATCTTCATTTCCTCGCGCAGACTCAGCGGCGCGATCACTTCGGCGTCCGGGCCGTACTTGAGCACGTCCATGAGCAGTTCCTTGGAATTGCTGTACGGCACCTTCAGCTCGTAACGCCCGTCGCTCAGGAATTGTCCCTGCTGCTGCGAATGCCAGTGCTCGTCGGCGACCCAGCGTGCCGCATGCGGCGAAAAGCGCAGCGTCGCCCAGGCCCTCGGTGCTCCCGAGAAGATGCCGTAGCTTGCGGCCAAGTGCTGGTTCAATTCGGCGTCATCGCGATCGATCGCCTCGGCATCCTGCATCTGCGGCGCGGCAATGCGATCCACCGCGAAGCTGCGCAGGCCCTCGCGCTCGTGATCCCAAGCGTCGAGATACCAGTTGTCGCGGTAGTGGGCCAGGCGCTGCGGCGAGACCAGGCGCTCTGTGGTCGAGCCGGTCGAACGCGCCTTGTAGCGGAACTTGAGCTGGCGCCGCGCCATGACCGCGCCGGCCACCACGCGGAAACTGATTTCGTCGAGCTTGCGCATGCCGCTCGCGATCACGCGTATGCGTTCGATCGGCAGGCGCGCGCCGCTGCTGTGGTCCGAGAGCAGGCTCTGCATGCGCTTCTCGAACGGCGCGAGCGCATCGGCGAGAATGCCCGGCCCGCTACGCGCGACCAGTTCGTTCAACGCGAGCAGCGCCGACAGCTCGTCGCTGGTCAGCCACAGCCCGGGAAGTTCGAAACGCTCGGCCTCGGCTTCGTCGTAGCGGAACGCCGCCTGCTCGCCCTCGCCGCTTTCGATCGGAGCGCCCAGCGCATCACGCAAAAACGCGATGTCGCGGTAGAGCGTCGCGCGGGAGCAGCCCAGTTCGTCCTTCAGACGCTGCAGGCTGACGGGATAGCGCGACTTCTTCAGCAGCCGGTGCAGGCTCAATATGCGTTCGTATCGGTCCATGGCCTTGATTGTGGCGGCTGGCCGGTTACCGGCGCTAGTCCACGGACGAACGACCCAGCCTGTCGCCGTCCCGCGTGGATTTCCGTATAGGATTCCAACTCTAACCGTTTGCAGTCTCAGTTCCGGAGAAGCCGATGTCCGTGTTCAAGACCCTGGCCGGTCTCACGCTGCTGACGCTGGCCGGCAGCGCCACCGCCGCGCCGCGCGACGAGCTTCACGCTGCCTACAGCCGCTTCCTCGCCGCGACCAGCTTCCGCGCCACCGTGACCGACGTGAACAAGGGCCAGCAGTTGTCCGCGATGCACTTCGTCGCGCCCGACCGCTATCACATCCAGAACGGTCAGGGGCAGATGGAGCAGATCCTGATCGGCGACGACGCCTATACCCTGATCGACGGCAAGCGCGTCAAGCTGCCGATGCCGATCAAGGTCGGCCGCATCGTCGGCCAGTACCGCAATCAGGCCGCGCTCGACGAACTCGCCCGCGACCTCGACGTGACCGCGCTCGGCGAGGACACCGTCGACGGCACGCCGGCGAAGGTCTACACCTATACCCAGACCGAACCCGCCCGGGCCGACGTCACGGTGTGGATCGGCATCGCCAGCGGCCTGCCCCTGCAGCTCGAATCCGAAGGCCGCTTCATGGGCGTGAAGTCGAAGACGCGGCTGCGGTATTACGACTACGACGACGCGTCGATCCGCGTTACTGCGCCCGAATAGCGCCGCCGGCAGCGACGCCGACCACATCGCGCAGAGGCCGCGAACGGGCGCCGGCCACACTACCGGCAGACGCCGCGGCGCCGCCACCAACTCCGCTATGCTGCCGCGCATGCCCTCGCCCGCCATCCACCTCGGCCTCGATGCCGTCATCTTCGCGGTGACGGCCGAGGCACCGCGCATCCTCACCGTGCGCGGCGCCAACGGCGACGACGCACTGCCTTCCGGACCGCTCGATCTCGAAGCGCATTCCACGCTCGAGCGCGGCGTCCGCGACTGGGTCGCCCAGCAGGCCGGCCTGGCCCTGGGCTACGTCGAGCAGCTCTATACCTTCGGCGACCGCTTCCGCGACCCGCGCGAACGCGCTGGCGGCGCGCGCGTGATCTCGATGACCTATCTGGCACTTGTGCGCGAGCAGACCCTGCCCGCCAGCCTCGGCGCCCAGTGGCGCGACTGCTATGGCTACCTGCCCTGGGAAGATTGGCGCCGCGGCCGTCCCGATCTCATCGAGCGCGAACTCGCTCCGCGTCTGCACACCTGGGCCGGCAGCGACGCGCGCAAGCATGAACGCGTCGACCTGACCTTCGGCCTGGACACCGCGCCGTGGGACCCCGAACGCACGCTCGAACGCTACGAACTGCTATGGGAAGCCGGCCTCGTCGCCGAAGCCAGGCGCGAGCGCGATGCGGCGGCACCCTCGGTACCGGCCAGCGGCAGCGCACTGGCGCTCGACCATCGCCGCATCCTGGCGACGGCGCTGGGCCGCGTGCGCGGCAAGCTCAAATACCGGCCGGTGGTGTTCGAACTGCTGCCGCCGGAATTCACCTTGCTGCAATTGCAACAAGTGGTCGAAGCACTCAGCGGCAACCGTCTGCACAAGCAGAATTTTCGGCGGCTCGTCGAAAGCGCCGGCCTGGTGGAAGGTACCGGCCGCCTGGCGACCGCCACCGGCGGGCGGCCGGCCGAACTGTTCCGCTTCCGTCGCGAAGTGTTCCGCGAACGGCCAGATCCCGGCGTCTACTTTCCGGGCGCCTGGTGGAGTCGCTGAGACGATAGCGTGCCCGCCGGCAGGCCAAACTCCTGGTCGGGATACATCCGCAAACCGCCGGTTCAGCGGAGCGTCCCGCGCTGCATCCTCGAGCGCATCGGCCGCGTCCCTACCGCATGGTCAGCAGATAGATCCCGATGTCTCCGGTGCTCTGCGAGACATTGCCGAGATTGCACACGCGCACCTGCACCGTGTTGGCACTGACCACGCGCAGCGGCTGTATCAGCATGTTCGGGGGCAGCGCCACACTGGACTGCAGGTTGAACAGCAGCAGGTCGTTGACCTGCGCACCCGAGATCGAGAGGTTGTAGTCGTTGCAGTCGTTCGCACCGACGGTGACGGCGATGGCGCCGTTGCTGTAGCCACCGGCGACCTTGCCGCGCGTGATGCTGTCGTTGGCGATCGCCGCCGTGCCGACCGCGCCGTTGGCGATTTTTTCCGCCGTGACCGCGTCGGACGCCAGTTCGGTCGTGCCCACCGCCCCGGTGAAGATCTTCGACGACGTGACTGAATCCGCAGCCAGCCGGGAATTCGTCACCGCGCCGGTCAGGATGTTCACGGTTCCCACCGACCCACCGGCCAGTATCGGATTGGGGTAAGTGCCGGTCAGCGCGCCGCCGGCCGGCCCGCCGATGCTGCCACTCAAGCTGTATTGCGCGACCGGGGCTGTAGCCACGGCCTGACGCGGCAGCAGCGGCGTGCCTTCCACGCTGACCTGCAGGTAAAGCTGCGTGCCAGTGAACGCGCCCGGGAAACTCAGCGACACATTGAAGATGCCGTCGACGACCGGAAAGTCGGTCTCGGTAACCGTCGTGCCGACCTGATTGCCACCGGTCGGCTCGTCATACAGCGCAAACGCCAGATCGAAACTGCCATTGGCGGGCGCCCCGCTCTGCTGCAGCCGCCCCTGATAGGTGAAATCCGGCAATTGTGGAGAAGGCTGCGCGAGCGCCGAGCCGGCACAGAGCAGACACAGCATCACAAGGGCGACGCGATGCAACACGTCACGGGAACAGGAAACGGTCTTCATCAGTTGCACTCCTCGAAATCACCGGAGAAGACGCTGTCGCGGCGCTGACCGCCAGGACCGGCCCAATAACCGGCCTGCAGCGTGAACCCGCCGCCACTCGCAGTACCGACGGCAGGCTGACCCAGACTGCCCTCCAGTACGCGACAGCCGCCCGGCGATCGGCTGGTGCCGCCACCGGCGGCGATGACATGGCTGCTGATCTGCTGCGCCAGCGCCGGGCCCGCGAGCAGGACGGCGGCGAGCAGGACCAGCCGGAGCTGCCGTGCGGACGCGCGCTGCGCCGCAAACAGCGGTTGGTAGGGCGACACGGTGCGCATGGGACGAACCTCTATTTCGAAAGTCGTTTCATCTAAGCAAACGCCTGACTGCGGCGCGCCGAACAGCGAGGTTCGAGAAACGTGACCACGCGCACAATCCGGCACCCGTGGCAGAGAAACGTACGAAATAGCAACGGGAGGCCAGCGCGGCGGAACGGCAGCTCAACGGCATGCGCAAAACCGGCCCTGCCCGAATGCTGATCGCAGCCAGGACACCGCTAGCGGAAAACCGGCAAGGAATGCAGCCCGCAGCAAGCGGGAGTTGCTAGGCCGGGTTGTAGGCGACCCACCCCTTGAACGTAAACCCGGCATAGAACAGCTCGACGGTGTCGAATCCGGCTTCCTGCAACAACGCCACTTCCTGCTCCGGCGAGAGCAGCGGCAACCGGCTGCCTATCGTGGCGACCGTATTGCGGATATCCGCCGCAGGAACGCCGGCGAACGCCGCATAGCGATTCAGCCAGCGCACCTTCTGGTCATCGGCTTGCGGGACGCTGTGGTGCGCGACAACCAGCGGCGCACCGGGCTTCAGTCGCCGGCGCAATTCTGTCAGCGTACGCAAGCGCTCGTCGGCGGACAGGAAGTGCAGGGTCAGCAGACACGTGGCGCCGTCGAACGGTCCTACCGGCGCGCTGTCGATATAGCCCTCGCAAAGCTCGACGCGCGATGCGAGCGGACCCAGCGTTGCAGTCGCCAGCTTCAGCATCTCCGCCGACGGGTCGACGCCCACGAAGCTCCAACCCTCATGCGCCTCGGCAAAGACCTTCAACTCCAGGCCACCACCGGCTCCGAGGACGAGGACATGGCCATCCGGAGGAACGGCCTCGGCGAGCAGCAGCATGGCCATGCGTTGAAGCGCGTGGAAACCCGGAACCTGCCTGACGGGACTTTCGGCGTAACGGGCAACGGCTTGCGGATCGGAGAAAGTCGACACCAGGTGCTCCAACAGCCGATTGGAGCGGCATGCTATCGCAATGCCGCTCAGACCTCCTGGAACTGACAGAGCATCCAGGCGCAGTGCGTTGCGGCCGGGCCTGTTCCGGAACTATGCAACGGGCACCACTCAAGGAATCAAAGCCGGATGCCGCAGCTTGCGAACGTTGAAGTACGCCTGCATCACATCGCCGGGCGCCACTATCCGGCGTCGCCGCGAATCTCCGTGGCAAGCCTGGCGATGCCGGCGGCATTGCCCGACAGCGCATGAAATGCGTAGGGATTAAGAAACTGCCGGCCCCAGAAAAAGCGCCGCTCCGCCGCGCCAAGCCCTGCCTCGTCGCAAACACCTCGCCAGTGTTCCGCGATAGCCCGAAGCTGGCCTTCGACTAGCGCGATGGCCTCCTTCTGCGAGAGCAGAAAATGATGCGCGGCCTGGACGCACGATTCGATCTGGCTATTGCGGTCATTGCCGCTGATCAGCATCGCCTGCGTCGCTTCCTGCCCGGTCCGGGACTGAGGGCAGATGTCATATGCTGGCGTGAGCAAGAGTTTTTCGCCGTCCCAGAACGCCGCGTGGTTGCGCGCGTGGTCATCGGTGTTGCCGCACAGTACGTTGAAGACGATGCGCGCGAAAAGATCACGGAGCGTCGCAGCCGGATGAGTGAAGCGTCGCCGAATGATCTCGGCCAGATCCTGGTAGCTTGCATAGGCCGCGAGCATCTCGTCCAGCGCGAGCACCGTGAGCGCCGACACCATGGAACGGCGTAGCCAGCGGCCATTGCTCCGGACGCGATCAAACCGCTCCACCAGCAACACATCCTTTCCGGCCACATGCGCCAAGCACACCGGCGCCACCGCGACACCGGACAGCGCGGCGAGCCGCATCGCCACGAACTCCGCTTTGACCACGCTGTAGAAATCGGACGACGAGGAAAACTTCGCTACATATCGGACATCGCCATCGTTGATCAACGCCTTCGGACGTGCGCCACCAATGGAGCTGCCGTGTTGCAAGGCCTGGGCAAGCACGGGTGAAAGCGAGAGACCGTTCTCCAGTCGCTCGGCCGACTCGACCAGTTCCGTCAACGACGCCGTGGCGACGCTGCGGGGCCGGTACTCCGTCGCGGACATCTGGAAGTCCAAGGCGCCGATGCGGTCGGAACCGGATTCCAGCAAGAACGCCAGTTCCGGAAACTCCATGCCCGGGTCATCACGCCGTGTCCCAAACAGACGATTGAGGATGACGCGCCGCCCCCAGGCGTCCGGCGCAGCATCGCGCAGGCACCCCGGCATCGCGAGCCCTGGCAACAGCGGCAATTCGCCCGCTTCCAGTGGCAGCTCCGGCAAATACAGCGGAATTGCATCGCTCCGCGCGAGGTAGCTGCGACCGTAGTTGAAGATCGCCAGTCGCCCTTCCGCGTGTAGCCGCCCAGCCACTACCGGCTCGGTTGCGCCAGGAAGCCAGACCCAGACGAAGGCCTCGTCGTAGCGAAGGGCCTCAGAAGTCATCGTTCACCAGCTTCCGGCCTTTGTAGACGTGCCGCGGCAGCAAGGCAATGCGGTCATCGGTGCGCCCAGCCAGCGCTCGCAGTCCCTTCTCATCCGTGTCGAAGAGCTTGATCCCGACCAGGGCCGCAGCCTCGAACATCAGGCCGACCTCGACCTTCGCATCGCCCTTTTCCACCCGCTGCAAGGTACTTCGCGACACGCCCATCCGGTCGGCGAGTTCCTGGCCCGTCAGTCGGTGCTGGAGGCGGCCAAGGCGGATCATCTTGCCCAGCAGGGCCAGGCTGTCGTCGGTATAGCGGGAATAGGTGCGTCTTCTAATGGTTGGCACCGCACCACCCCCCGTGACTCATGAGTCGACCAAATCGATGCGATATGGAGCGTAGATGAGTCTAATGCCGACAGGAACGCGGGTCCACCTTGCGGGATAAGATCAGCCGATCACGCAGATCCATCGTTGCACCCCTCACATGCGATACACACGGCAGTGACATGAGTCACAAGACTGACCTGAGCATCTTGTTCAACCCAGGTCACGCCGCAGCCAGAACGGCCATTGCCGATACGTCGCCGGCGCGGCATAGGTATCGTGCAGTCGCTGGCGATAGTGCGTGTGCACGGCGGTCATCTCGGCGAGGAACGCATCGCGTGCAGCCGCAGGATCTCCGCTTCCATCGCTCCATTCGATCGCATTCGCCGCACTCTCCGCCGAAGCGAGCGCATGGAAGATGCCTTGCGACGCAATCGGATCGAACGACAGTCCGGCATCGCCGATCGCGAAGAAGCCCGGCGCGGCGCCTGCGAGCGCGGTGCGATCGAGCACGGCGCTGCCGGCAGGCCGCGCATGCACGGTTTTGTCGGCAGACGCCGGCAGCACATCGGCGAGCACGGCGTGGCGCCGCGCCTTGTCCAGCAGTGCGGGCAATGCCTTCAACGCACGCAACTCCGCATCGTCCGCATCGAGATGGAACGCGAGCACACGCTGGCCGGACGGCACGCGCACGCTGTACCACCAGCCGTTGCTGTCGGCACAGACCCGCGTGCAGCGGTCTTCGTCGAGGGCATCGGGCGGCAGGTACGCGTGCAGGCAGATCAGTTCGTCCTCGACGCGGCGCGCGATGCCAAGCTGGCGCGCGACGGCGGCGTTGCGGCCCGTGGCATCCACGAGCACGGGGGCGCGATGGAGGGCATTTTGCGTTTCACGCGCGGCGGCCGGCCGGCCGGTGTCCACGCACCAATAGTCACCGTCGCGCGTGACGCGCAGCGCGCCGCAGTCATCGATCAGCACGGCGCCCGCAGCCACCGCAGAGGCGCGTAGATCGGCGTCGAAACGCGCGCGATCGAGATGCCAACCGGGACCGTTCGGGTCGCGCAGGTGATCGAACCAGACCGGCCCGTCGCGCTCCCATTGCGACACGGTAGCGCCGCGTTCGACATGTCCGGCCGCGACGAAACGATCGAACGCACCGCAGCGTTGCAACAGTACCCGAGCAGCCCCGGGCAGCGATTCGCCGATGCGGGGCACATCTGCTCCAGCGAACACCTCGCGGTTGTCCGACGCCGCAGCACCGACAGACACGTCGCCGCAGTCGAGCTTGCCCGCACCGATCGGATCGCCGATGCGCGGCACAGCCGCATCGGCCCGCGCCGTTCGATCACGCAACGCCGCGCGCTCGAGCAGCAGCACCCGCCGACCCGGTCGCAAGCGGCATGCCAGCACCGAGCCCGCAGGCCCGGTGCCGACGATGATCGCGTCCCAGTCAGTGACGGGCACGCGGCGTCACGCCGTGGTCGTAGGCGTTCCCAACCGTGCGATCTGGCGCATGCGCGCGTCGGTCGCGGTACGTTCGGCTTCGCTCATGTCCTTGCCGCCGCGGTCTTCGACCTGCATCACCGGCGGGAAGTCGGGATCGTCGGCGATGCCGGGCCGCACCTCGACGATGCCCTGCCGGTCGAAGTGCTCGACCATGTTGACCAGTTGCTGCTGGTAGCCCACACCCAGCGTGCGGTCCCAGTCGGAACGCTTGTTGAATGCGGCGAGGCGTTCGTCGCGCGGCAACGCGGCGTCCATGACCTTCCGGTAGTTTTCCACATCCAGCACCTGGTTCGGCACGCGCGCGGGCCAGAACGTGGGCAGGTACGGGTCGTAGTTGGGCTGGTAGCCGGAGCGGCAGCTCGCCGTGTCGGTCTGCCAGGGAATCGCCATCCAGCGCGTGATGGATCCGGGAAACTGGGCGTACAGCGGACCGTCGTAGGACGTCGCTTCGCCGGGTGTGAGCGTGGTGCCGTAGTCGGGCTCGGGGTTGTCCTTGGCGCGGTGGCGCCAGCGGTACGGCTCGAGGTACATGGTCGCGTGGCGCACCGGCCAGGTCATCTCGCAACCGGGATGGAACGCATCGGCGAGGCAGAACTCCAGCGCGGCGCGGTCGAGCATAGCCGGCTGCTCGGCCAGCGGCACCTCGTCGATGTCGCCGGGCGATGACGCCGCGGGATCGTAGTCCGCGATGAACTGGCCGTTGGCCCAGTAGTCGAGCAGCGCGAGCTGGGTCGTGGTCAGCGCGTTCATGGCGCGTGGGATCGGCGGCATGGGCACGTCCATCGCGTCGCCATAGACCCACGGCCAGGGCTTCTGCGAAATGTCGCCATCGAGCGGATTGCGGAACGAATTGGCAACCGTGCGCCGCAGCTCCTTGTAGGTATCGCCCGGCTGCGACAGCTTGTGCAGGTAGGCCGGGTCCAGGAAGTGCTGCGGCATGCCGTAGCCGAAGCCGGCAGCGAAGCCGGCGTTCATCCACTGCAGGTCGCACAGCGCGGTGAAGATCGGCAGCAGATCGTGCCGGAACGACGGGCGGGTCGGCGCGGGCAGCTGACCGGCCTGGATGGCTACGTCGGTCATCAGCGCATACATCGTGCGCACGGATTTCTGCTGTGGGCCGTAGTTCGGCGGGGCCACGACCACCCAGGCCGGGGCGACGTCGAGGTCACGGCCGTCGAGCCGCACGCGCGCGGTGACGGGGCCGTCGCTGGTGTCGTCGTACCAGCCGTCGTTGTTGGCGAAGGTGACCGGCGGCTTGCTCGTGATGGATGCGGACTTGCCGTGCCCGCCGAACACGAGCAGGCGGCCTTGCGCATCGGTGCGCAGCTCGCCGAGTTCGACTGCGATGTCCATGAAGGTGCCGCCGTCGAAGTGATACGGCGGTCCCTGCGTGGCCGGCGTGCTGATGCTGCGCGGCTTCGGTGTGATGGAAAGCTTGCCGCGTGCCGGTACCGGAACGTTGGCGTTGCGGCGCGTCGACGGCGTCGCGGTCAGGGCTTCGGGAATATCCAGCGCGAGCTCGAAGTTGTACCAGGCCGCCTTGTGATTGGCCAATTCCACGGTCCATTCGATCTCGGCCCCTTCGTCCATGCGCAGTTCGCGCACGACATGCCCGGCGGCGTTGTAGCCGTAGACGCGGAACTGGGCCACTTCACGCTTGAGCGCACCGGCGGCATCACGGTAGTAACCGGGCGGCTGCGGTGCGGGCTCGGTTACCTGCGGGCCGATGTAGTAGCCGTCTTCTTTCGCGGAATTGCCGACGCGGGCGATGCCGATGGACGGATGGATCTTCGCGCAGACGATGCGTTCGTCCGGCCTGGTGTCATGACTCATGAGCCCCCTCCGCTGAGTATGCGACGCCCGCGATCGGCGATCGGCCGCGGGGCCGGACGACTCTCGCGCGATTCTGCAGGAGCGTCAAGCAAAGTGCACATGATAGCTTTTGACGCAAATGCCGCTACGACGAACGCCTCCGTGCGACGGTTGCGGCATGGGCGGGCGGCGCGCACCGGACGGCGTGCCGGCGCGCATCGCAGGGCAGCCACGGCGCGAAACACCTGCTGCGGCGCTCCGCTTCCCGGCCGACATCGACCGGACGCGCCATTGTCGCGCCGTCGCAGGAGCGACGCCCGGCTCTCGGAAACCCCAAATGATCGATCGTCTTCGTGTCTACGGGACACTCGCGCCCGGCCGCCCAACGCACGTGACCTGGCCGACGTTCCGGGCACCTGGGGCCGGCCACGGTGACGGGCATCCTGCTGGCCGAAGGTGGTGGCGCAGCGGCCGGCTTCCCCGGCCTGGTCCTCGAAGCGCACGGCGAAACGGCGCACGGACTGATCTTCCATTCCCCGGCGCTGCACGAACGCTGGGCACGGCTGGATGCGTTCGAAGGCGACTGTTATGCACGCGTGCCAATCGTCGCGCGGCCCACGCACGTCCGGCCAGTGGATGCCTGTGTCTACCGCCTCAGCGACGCGAGCTTGCCGCTAGGGTTCGTGCGGCGCGGGCAAGGAGTGCGGTTTGCCGCGGCGGGCTCGCATGGCGAGCCCGCCGGTATTCGGCCCGCGCTACCACACCCGTTCAGGCAGCGGACCATCGCGTGTGGCTATCCGTCCGTCGTTGACGATGAATCGGCTGAACTTGTCGGTCGGCACTGCGAACACGGCCGGCACACGGCCGCGCACGGCGTCCGCAACGTTCAGCACGATGCGCGCGACGCGGTCGCTGTCGAGTGCGATCGCGCGCGGCTCGCCGCAGAAGGTGTAGCAGGGATAGAGCCATTCGGCGGTGAGCAGGCCTTCCTTGGCATCGTAGCGGCGCAGTTGCAGGTGGTCCTTGCGCTCGGTCGCGAGCAGTGCGAACGCGCCGTCGGCGGACACGCTGAACTTGGCGCCGCTGGACGCATTGGCCGGTGTGGTTGCTTCGGTTTGCCACAGCATGGCGCCGTCCTGCGGAGCGATGCGCGAGATGCGCGTCACGGCCGCGCCGTCATAGCCGGGGTATTCGGCCAGGTAGATCGCACCGCCGACGCGCACGATGTCGACCGGCCCAGTGCCGCCGGTATAGGCGCGCTTCCACAGCACGTTGCCGTCGGTACCGATGGACCACAGTTCGCGCGCGCCGGACGGCCATGCACCGAGGCTCGGCCCGTGCGCAATCGCGATCACGCTGCCGTCGGCAGCGACGGAACCGTCGGCGATGTCGATCGCATTCAGCGGATTGGGACTGTCGCCGATGCGCGTCGCATTGCCCTGCAGGTCGTAGCGCATCAGCGCCGACTTGCCATCTGCCGTGCCTACGCTCGCGACGATGACACCGGCGGGATGGATCGCGACGGAAAACAGGCGCCCCTGCAGCCGGGCCGCGCCGATCGGCCGGCCGGCCGGATCGAAGCTGAGGAATTCGTGCGCAGCCGGTTCGGAGCGGAAGAAAACCAGCGTGCCGTCGTTGAGCACGTCGGAAAACTGTGCCGCATGGGGCGGCGGTGGCGTGCCTCCGAACGGCGGCGGCAGCACGGTGCCCGGCGCCAGCGGAATCGGCGTGATCGGCAGCGAGGACTGCCACAGCGGCGCGCCGTCGGCCGCGGCATGACAGGCGAAGCCCATCGTCGACACGGCCGAACCCGTGCCCCAGCGCCGCTGCGTCGTGCACAGACGAGTGGCATTGGCCGAGAGGTTCCACAACTGCGCGCCGGGCTCCATCGCGCGGCGCCAAGCCAGGGTGCCGCCGCTGCCGATCTTGCTCAGATACAGGTTGACCGCGAAGTCCCGGTTGGGATAGCTCATGACATACGTGCTGCCATCGGCGACGACCTGATCGAGCAACGTGCGCGCCTCGGGTGCGCTCGGTTCGGTCGCCGGCGCCGTGACGATGGCGCCGCTCGCGTCGACCGCGACGAGTTGCGTGGTGCGGAGATTGCCGATGCCATAGCCGGCGAGCAGCACCAGGCCATCGGCGCGCGCGGCGGGCGGCCAGAGGTAGGCCAGCGGCAACGCCGTGGTCGAAAGGATGGCGCCGCTGGAGGCCAGACGCACGAGACGCGAACCTGCGGAGATCGAACAGCCGAGAGCCGCCCCGGCGCCCGGCAGCGCGACGACGCGCTGGAAGCCGCTCGCGTCGGTGCAGGGCTCGCGGGTCCAGGAAAGAGCGCCGCCAGCATCGATGCGATGAACCGCGCCGTTGCCGGCGATGATGACAGCGCCGTCGCTCGCCAGCGCCGCATCGGACACGAAGTCGGCGCGGCCCTGGGTTGCCGTGCGCCACTGCAGGCCGCCATTGGCCGCGAGCTTGATGACCGTGGGATTGCCGATCGTGTAGCCCGCGTTGGGCGAGTGGCCGGCCAGCAGAACGGATCCGTCCGCCGCGACCAGCACGGTATTGAGTTCCAGCGCGCTGGCGTTCGACGACCAGCGCAGCTCACCGGCGCTGCCGTAGCGCCGGATCGCCGCCTGCTGGCTGCCGGCGGCCTGCGCGACGAGGACGACGCCGCCGTCAGGCGTGACGGCGAGGCTGACGTTGGTGACCGGTTCGGCCGCGTCGCCGAGCGGGATGGTCGAGATGATCTGGCCGTCCGCATCGATCCGCACGAGGTTCTGCTGGTCGGCGAGCCAGACTCGGCCGTCGGGCGTGGCCGCGTAGTCGCGGCACCAATGCGGCGTGGATACCGTCCAGAGCCGCCGGAGGCGGGCATCGACGCGCGCCACGGCGCAGCTGCCGCCGGGTGACTCACGAAGGATCGCGCCGCCATCGGCGAGCAGCACGCCGCGGTCGTACTCCACCGCCGAGGCCAGGTCCGTCACGCCCGCGATCGTCGTGCCGGCCGCATCGGTGCGGCGTACGGCATCGTAGGAAAACGTCCACAAGCTGCCATCCGCGGCAAAGTCTAAACCCGCCGGCGCGAGCGGCAGGGTCTGCTGAGGGTCATACCAGCGCCAGCCAGCCGCTCCCGCCGAAGCGGCGAATACCAGTGCCAGCATGGCAGCGGCGGCGCGCGCGCCGATTCCCTGCATGAAATACCTGTCCATCGTCAATTCCTCCCGAAAGGATGCCTGTCGAGGACGTGCCAGGGCGAATTGTCCCCCAGGAGGGTGTTGGGAAAGGGATGAAGTCCCTTTCTCAATCGAACAGCGCAAGCGGAGTTTGCCGACGTTCTCCGGGCAGGCTGCTTCTCAACAGCCTGCCAGGCAAGGCTATCGGTGGTTTCGGTGCCGTGGGTGGGTGTCCGTTTCCACCGCCGCCACTGCCCCCGCACCGGCCGGGCATTGAGAAGAATGGGACGATGGCAAATGTTCGTTCCGCGTATTCGTCCTTCGACCCGGGAGCAAACACTGCAGTGTCTCCGGCTCACGGGCGCCCATCAGCGCCAGCGCGCGAGCGCAGCCTGCCCGTAGCGCGGATGTACGACGCGCCGCCGCGTGACATCCGGTTCACCGCTGTTGCCGGCCAGCGGAAACACGGTCAGATGGCGCGGCTGCACCGTCACGCTCATGCCGGACTGCAGCGAGCGGCGCTGGGACTCCTCGCCACCGAGTTCGACTTCGAGCGTCTGTCCGAGCGCGGGAACGTCGAGTTCCACGTGGGCCACGCTGCCGGCCAGATAGATATGGCGCAGCGTCGCGCGCCAGCCGGACTCCAGCGGCGTCGGCGTCAGTGCGAGATGTTCCGGCCGCACATACGCGACACCGCTGCCGTCGGCGATGCCATCGAGGCCGTCAGCGTCGAAACGCTGGTCGCCCGCATGCAGACGCCCGCTCTGGATGCGCACGGGCAGCTTGTTGGACTTGCCGATGAACTCGAACACGAACGGCGTGGCTGGCTGCTGGTAGATCTCGTCCGGCGTGCCGACCTGCTCGATGCGGCCCTGGCTCATGACGACGACGCGGTCGGCAAGCTCCAGTGCTTCTTCCTGATCGTGCGTGACGAATACCGTCGTAAGGTTCATCTCTTCGTGCAGGTGACGCAGCCAGCGGCGCAGAGTGACACGGACCTGCGCGTCGAGCGCGCCGAACGGTTCGTCGAGCAGCAGCAGGTCGGGTTCGGTCGCGAGGGCACGCGCGAGCGCGACGCGCTGGCGCTGGCCGCCGGAGAGTTGCGAGGGATAGCGGCCGGCCATGCCGTCGAGCTGCACGCGCTTGAGCAGCTTGTCGACGCGATCGGCGATCTCGGCCTTGCTCGGCCGACGCGCACGCGGCCGCACGCGCAGGCCGAAGGCGACGTTTTCGAACACGGTCATGTGGCGAAACAGGGCGTAGTGCTGGAACACCAGGCCAACGCCGCGATCACGCGCACCAACGCGCAGCAGGTCGCGGCCATCCTGGGTCAGCTCGCCCGAATCGGGGAAATCCAGACCTGCCAGAATGCGCAGCAGCGTCGTCTTGCCCGAGCCCGACGGACCGAGCAGTGCGATGAATTCGCCGGGCGCGATGCTGAGGCTGACGTCGTCGAGTGCACGGAAATCGGCGAAGCGGCGCGCGAGATGGGTGATGGCGATGGTCATGTCAGTGTCCGCGCGGCGCGCGGGCGGCGAGTTCCGCCCCGTAGCGCCATTCCAGGAAAGTCTTGAGGCCGAGCGTGAGCAGGGCCAGGAGCGCCAGCAGCGACGCGACCGCGAAGGCGCCAGCGTAGTTGTAGTCGTTGTAGAGAATTTCCACATGTAGCGGCAGCGTGTTGGTCAGCCCGCGGATATGGCCCGACACCACCGATACCGCACCGAACTCGCCCATCGCGCGCGCATTGCACAGCAGCACGCCGTAGAGCAGCGCCCAGCGGATGTTAGGCAGGGTCACGCGGAAGAAGATCTGCCAGCCGCTCGCACCGAGCACGCGCGCGGCTTCCTCCTCGTCGCTGCCCTGCGACTGCATCAGCGGAATCAGTTCACGCGCGACGAACGGCAGCGTGACGAAGACCGTGGCCAGCACCAGCCCGGGCACGGCAAAGATCAGCTTGATGTCGTGTGCCTGCAGCCAGGGCCCGAACCATCCCTGCGCGCCGAACAGGAGCACGTAGATCAGTCCCGATACGACGGGAGATACCGAGAACGGCAGGTCGATCAGCGCGCCCAGCAGCGCCTTGCCGCGGAAATCGAAGCGCGTCATGGCCCAGGCCGCGGCGACGCCGAATACGGTATTCAGCGGCACGGCGATCGCCGCCACGAGCAAGGTCAGCTTGATCGCCGCGATCGCCTCGGGATGCACCACGGCTGCCACATAGGTGCCCAGCCCCTTGCGCAGCGCCTCGACGAAGACCGCGGCCAGCGGCAGCACCAGGAACAGCAGCAGGAAACCCAGCGCCGCGGCAATCAGCAGCCCAGGCACGAGGCGGCGGCTGCACGGTTGCGCGCGGCGCGGCGTGCGTGCGGCAGTTTTCAGGACGGCTTCCATCTCAGCGCTCCGCCCAGCGCCGGCTCCAGCGCTGCAACAGGCTGATCGCCAGCAACAGCAGGAACGACAGGGCCAGCATCACGACGCCGACCGCGGCGGCACCGGCATAGTTGAATTGTTCCAGTTGCTTCACGATGACCAGCGGCAGGATCTCGGATTTCATTGGGATGTTGCCGGCAATGAAGATGACCGAACCGTATTCGCCGACCGCTCGCGCGAGCGCGAGCGCGAAGCCGGTCAGCAGGGCCGGCAGCAGCAGCGGGAACAGCACGCGCGCGAAGGTCTGCAGGCGACTCGCACCGAGCGTGGTCGCGGCTTCCTCGATATCGCGGTCCAGCGACTCGAGCACCGGCTGCACCGTACGCACGACGAACGGGAAGCCGACGAAGATCATCGCGACCAGCACACCGAGTGGCGTGAAGGCGACCTTGATGCCGAGCGGTGCAAGCCACGCGCCGATCCAGCCCTTCGGCGCATACAGCGCGGTCAGGGCAATGCCGGCGACCGCGGTCGGCAGTGCGAACGGCAGATCGACGAGCGCGTCGAACAGGCGCCGGCCCGGGAACGAGTAGCGAACCAGCACCCAGGCCACGAGCAGGCCCACGACGGCATTCACCAGGGCCGACAGCAGCGCCGCGCCGAAGGACAGGCGCAGCGCCGCCAGCACCGGCGGCGCGCTCAGCGTATTCCACAGGCCTTCGAGACCGATGCCGCTCGCCTTCACCACGAGCGCGGCGAGCGGCAGGAATACGATCAGCCCGAGATACGCCAGGGTGTAGCCGAGGCTGAGGCCGAACCCGGGCAGTACGCGTCGCGACATCGCTTACTTGCCGATGCCGAGCTGGTCGAACACACCGCCGTCGGCGAAGTGCGTGGCCTGGGCTTTCTTCCAGCCGCCGAACTGCTCGTCGATGGTGAAGGTGTTGACCTTCGGAAACACCGAGGCGTACTTCGCCGCGGCCTTTTCGTCGTAGGGACGGTAGTAGTGCTTGCCAGCGAGTTCTTGCGCCGCGGGCGTATAGAGGAACTTGAGATAACCCTCGGCGACCGCGCGCGTACCGCGCTTGTCGACGACCTTGTCGACGACGGCGATCGGCGGTTCGGCCAGGATCGAGATCGACGGCACCACGATCTCGAACTCGTCCTTGCCGAGTTCCTGGCGCGCGAGCAGCGCCTCGTTCTCCCAGGCCAGCAGCACATCGCCGATGCCGCGCTGGACGAACGTCGTCGTCGAACCGCGTGCGCCGGTGTCGAGCACGGGAACGTTCCTGAACAGCGCGGCGAGGAACTCCTTCGCCTTCGCGTCGTTGCCGTCGGGCTGCTTGAGGGCGTAGCCCCAGGCGGCCAGATAGTTCCAGCGCGCGCCGCCGGAGGTCTTGGGGTTCGGGGTGATGACTTCGACGCCGGGCTTGATCAGGTCGTTCCAGTCCCTGATGGCCTTGGGATTGCCCTTGCGCACGAGGAAGACGATGGTCGAGGTATAGGGTGTGGAGTTGTGCGGCAGGCGTTTCTGCCAGTCGGTAGCGATCAGTCCTTTCTCCGCAACCGCGTCGATGTCGTAGGCCAACGCGAGCGTCACCACATCGGCCTCGAGGCCGTCGATGACCGAGCGCGCCTGCTTGCCCGAACCGCCATGCGAAGCGTTCACCGTGACGGTATCGCCGTGTTCCGCCTTCCACTGCGCAGCAAATGCCGCGTTGACATCTTTGTACAGTTCGCGCGTCGGATCGTAGGACACGTTGAGCAGCGAGACTTCCGCCGCCCAGGCAGCGCTGCTGGCAACGCAAAGCCACAGCACAGAGCCGGCAAGTGTGGAACGCAACGAGGCGCGCATGGTATTCCGCCACCGAGGGAAGAGGGTGAGCGCAGCCTAAACTCCACCCGGCCAAGCTTGAATTGACGCGCCGTTATCACCTTATGCCATTAGCCGTGTTGCAAAACCGCGCAGGTACTAACCCCGCCCCGGCGACGGCGGCGTTGCAGCCTTCGCCGGCAGCCCGCCGACGCAGGGGAAACACCATGGCCACACTCGTCCTGGCGCGCGGATTCCAGTGGAAACGCAGTTCCGCGATCAGCGCCACGCTCGCCCTCCACGCCCTCGCCGCGCTGGCGATCCTGGCTCCGCCGGCGTTTGTCGCCGTGCAGAAGGCACAGGAACCGCTGGTGCAGCCGATCACGCTCAAGCGTGAAGAACCACCCCCGCCCCCGCCGCCAGTCCTCAAGGTCGAGCACAAGCCCAGGACGCCCGTCGTGCGCGCACCGGCGGCGCCCAAGCCCGAACCCGTGCGCGCCGATCCCGTCGTCACCGCCGAGCCGACGCCGATGTCGTATCCGGCCGCGCCCGAACCCACCCTGGTCGCCGAGCCCGCCGCGCCGGCGGAGACTGCACCGAGCGCGCTGGGTTACAAGTCGATGAAGGCCGTTCCATATCCGCGCATCGCGGCGACACAGCGCATGGAAGGCACGGTGATCCTGCGCGTGCTGGTCGGCGCCGACGGCGTGCCGCAGGAAATCCAGATCGACAAGTCCTCGGGCCATCTGGTGCTCGACCGCGCGGCACGCGACGCGGTCATGAAGTGGCGCTTCGAGCCCGGCACGCGCAACGGCGTGCCGTTTGCCGCCTACGGCCTGGTGCCGATCGCGTTCAAGCTGACCGAACTTTGAGTCGGTAGCACGCTCCCTCAGTGCGTTGCGGCGGCAGGGACGCTGTCGCAACGCTTTTTCCGCCTCGTTGTTGGGCGGAGAGGAAAGAGACGACAGGAGTGAGAAACGAGTGAGGGCCGGCGACGGTCTGTGTCCGGCGCGTTTCCCAGGGAAGAAGCCCGCGCGTCAGGTCGGGCCGCGCTCGTCCTGCGGCCGGCGCCGCGATGACAGCGCACCGCCGTCGTCGTCCCAATAGCCGAACCAGCGTCGCGCGATGTGCTTGTAGACGCGCTTTCCGGTCGCTTTCCACGCTCGCGCGAGCCACGAACGACGCTTGAGCAGACGCCGCTCGACCGGCGTCAGCGCTTCGGGACAATAGGTGCGCTTGTGCTTGAGCAGATGGCGCAGGTCCTCGCGCGCGAGCATGCGGAACCAGCCACCGCGACCCCGGCTTATCCAGCAGATCTGGAAATCCAGCACCGCCGGCGTGCCGTCGTCGCGCACGAGCCAGTTCGGTTCCTTCGCCAGATCGTTATGCGCCAGACCGCGTTCGCGCAATGCGCGGATCAGCCGGTGCGCCTGGCGATACCAGCGTGGATCGCGCGGCTGCGCCGACTGCATTGGCGCGCCGGCGATGTAGCTGCGCTCGAGCACATGACCGTCCCAGCGCAGCAGTTGCGGCACGCCGTCGATGCCGCGCAAGCGGTCGAGACCGCGCGCCTCGTGCCGCGCCGCCCAGCGCGCGAGTCCACGCAGCAGCCAGTGCGCGCTGCGCGTATCGCGACGGATGAAAATCGCCTCGCCGGCTTGTACGCGTTCGATATGCCCAAACGTATCGGCCTTGAGCAGTTCGCAGGTTTCTGCCGGACTATGCTTCATTCCGGCAGCGTAGCATGGGGCGCCGCGCCGGCTTTCCACAGGGCTTTTGAATGACGATCGCGTTGTACATCCTCGCCGCGGCCATGATCGTGATCGGCCTGATCGGCACCGTGCTGCCGGCGCTGCCCGGCGTGCCGCTGCTCTACGCCGGCATGTTCCTCGCCGCCTGGACCGGCCATTTCGTGCATGTCGGTCCGCTGACACTCGGGCTGCTGGGCCTGCTCTGCGCGCTGGCGATCGCTGCGGACATCGTCGCGAGCCTGCTGGGCGCCAAGCGTGTCGGCGCCAGCACCTGGGCGCTGGTCGGCGCGGCGATCGGCACGCTGGGGGGATTCTTCTTCGGATTGCCGGGCCTGATCCTCGGCCCATTCGCTGGAGCACTTGGCGGCGAGCTGATCGCTGGCGGCACGCTCAGGCAGGCGACCCACGTCGGCGTGGGCACCTGGCTCGGCATGCTGTTCGGCACGCTGGTCAAGGTTGCGCTCGCGTTCGCGATGATCGGCATCTTCGCGTTCGCGCTGCTGATTCCGGCGGGTTGATCGCGGGATGTGCCATAGCGCGCCGGCGAGTTCGAACTGGCGCAGGTCCACGGCCACCGTGTCGGGGGCAGCAACGACGATCAGCGCTTCGCCGCGCAGGCGCCCGTGCTCCGTGCGCCACACCAGTTGCGACCAGCGCAAGCCATAGTTGCGCAGTGCGTCGCGCGCCTCGCGCGATGGCGCAGCCCGGCCCCAGGCGTCGTCGGCAACCGTGGCCGGCACGTCGATACGCAGCGGCACGGCGATGAACTGCAGCGAGGCGGCCTGTGTCGACGGCCATTCGCGATGTAGCTTCGCGCGCGTTGCCTCGTCGAGCTGCACCCTGCCGGCGAGCACCGTGGCGCGATACGGCAATTCCTCGCGCACGGCCTGCACGTGGCCTGACGCGTCGCGCACGCGGCGAAACCGGACATAGCCCGGGTTCGCCTCCACCGGCGTGCGCGCGTCACCGGTGAAAAGACGGCCGAACAGGCGCAGCCACGCGGTGCGCTGCCCCAGCCCGCAGCTCTCGACGACGAGTCGGCTGTCGTGATCGAGCACACTCGCATCCAGCAGCGGAAACTCCCGCTGTGCCAGCACCCGTTCGAGCGCCTGCACGCCGGCCAGTTCTCCGCGCGCGAACACCGGCACGCGCAGTCCCTGCCACTGCGAGCCATGCGCGACGAGGCGCACGGTTCCCCAGGGCGCTGCACCGCGCAGCGGCGAACGCTGCAGGAACTCGCGCACATCGGCCAGGGAACGCGCGCTCGTCACCAGCGTCCCCGTCTCGTCGGCGCGTGCGGCGTAGTAGTCGCGCGCCGCGGCAAAAAACGCGTGGCCCGGATTGTCATCGGCCAGCAGGAAGGTCACGTTCTCGCGCGCCCCCGCCGCGGCGAGCGAGAACAGCAATGCGACCGCAGCGCAGATGACCCGCAGCGCGCGGGCATTCACTGCCTCGACCTCACGGCACGCTGCAGCACGCGATCGGGAAAATCGCTGAAGCCCCGCACATCGACGAGGACTGCGTAGCGGCCGAGGCGCAACAGGACGCTGTCGCCAAGTTCGAGCCAGAGGCGCAGATCGGGACGCAACTCGAGCAGACGCACGTACGCTGGACTGTCGCGACGAACACGCAGCAGCGGTTGACCCGGTTGGTAGGCGAGATCGACCAGTCCGTCGCGCGTGTCGCGGAAGCGGCGTCCACCGACCTCGCGCAGGGGCTGCGCGGTCGCGGCGACCGCGTGGCTCAGCGCCGGCTGCAACTGCGCCGCGAGCAGCAACGCGTTACCGCTCCCACCCGCGTAGCCCACGACCTGCGATGCACGCATCGGCGTGGGCTGGTTCACGCTCGTGCCAGCGTCCTGTGTGCGCACCGCATCGTCGATGGCGACGAAGGACGTGTACGGCGTCAGCAGCGAATAGTCCAGGCCGAGCCGCGTGATGTCGGCCCGCTGATCGGCAGAGGCGGAGGCCTTCGCGTCAGCGGCTCCCAGGTCGAGACGATCGGCCAGCACACTGCGCGCCCACAGCGCGCGCAGCGGTGCATTGGCCGCGGAAGAGCTGCCCGCGGCGACATCGACGACCGCTTCATACGGCCCGCGCCCGCCGATGCCGCGCAGGCGGATCTGCCCCTGCGCCGCGCCGCGGTACTTGCCGATCAGCACGATCGGTCGCTGCGCGAACAGGTCGGGAATCGGCGTCGGCGACACGTCGTAAGCATCGAAGCCTTCGAAGGTCGCCTGCACGCCGGTCAGCAATGGCTGCTCGACGTAGCGGCGGAACGCCTGTGCCTGCGGCTTGCCTTCGTCGAGATTCTCGATCATGACCGCCTCGCCGGTACCGGCGCGCGCGATACGCTGGATCACGCCCTTGTCGACCGACGCGCCGACGCCGAAGGAAAACACGCTCGCTTCGTGCAGGTGGCTGCGGATCAGGCGTGATACCGCATCGTCCGCCGGAATCACGCCGTCGGTCACGACGACGATGGAACGCGCCATGCCGGCGCTGCGCGGCAGCGCATACGCACTGTTGAGTGCCTGCAGCAGATCGGTCGAACCCGATGCCGTGTTGCCGTCGATGAGGCGCAGGGCGCGCTGCAGATTGTCCGGCGTGCCGGCCAGCGAGGCGTCCTTGGCCATCGCCTCGGAACCGCCGGCGAACAGCAGCACATTGAAGCGGTCCTGCGGCCGCATGCCGGCGAGCAGTTCGCGCAGAACGAGCTTGGCGAGATCCAGCGGTGCGCCCGTCATCGAGCCCGATACGTCGACGAGGAACACATACTCGCGTGCCGGCACCTGCTCGGGCCGCACGGATACCGGCGGCTGCAGCGTCAGCAGAAAGAAACTCTCGTCGCTTCCCGGATACAGCAGCAGCCCGCCGGCAATCTCGTCGCCCGCGTAACGGAAACGCAGCACGAAGTCGCGCGTCATGGCGTCCACTTCGTCGTCGGCCAAAGCGACCGTTGCGTGCCGCGGATCCGTGTGCTGCACGTCGAGGCGATGCGACGGGCTTTCGATCTGCGCGAACGGCAGCGGTCCGGCGAGTCTCGCGGCGAGCCCGAAGCTGTAGTCGGTGACCTCGGGCGCGGCTGAGGTGGACTGTCCCGCCGTACGTTCGGCGTAGTCGCCGCGGCCGCCGAACGTCGTCGGCAGGAAGAATTCGTAGACGCCTTCGCGCGGCTGCAGCAGTTCGGTGTACTGCAGCGCCACCTCGATGCGGTCGCCGGGCAGGATATTGGCCAGGCGCATGCGGAAGATGCCTTCGCCATGCTGCTCGAGCAAGGCCGTGTTCTTGCCTGCAGCCTTGGCTTCGCCGTACTCGGTGCGCGCGGCTTCCTTCTCGCGGATCACGCCGCGTACGACGCGTTCCCCGACGCGCATGGTCAGGCCGTTCACCGCCGCGCGCAGCGAGGCCGGAAATACATAGACGGCCTCGATCGGCGCGCTGCCGCGGTTCTCGAAAGTCTGACGCAGCTCCACTGCCGCGATCGTGCCGACGATGTCGACATCGGCCTGGGTTTGCAGCAGCGGCAGACGCTCGATCCGCGCCGCATCCGTGCCGATGACCTGGAAGTACGGCGTCTCACTCGCCATTGCCGTGCCGGCGAATGCCGCAACCAGCAGCGCAACCAGAAACAGGCCCACGCTCCGACCCCACGAATACCCGTGCATGCGAACTCTCCCCAAAAGGCCTGTGTGCGAATCGCCGGGACTGCGCCGGCATGACCAACGGGCAAGGAGACGAAAGCACCGGGCGACATCGTCGCGACCTCCGGCACATTGTTTGCGGCGAGCCTCGCGCGACACTGCCGCGTCCGAGAAAAATGCCCCTGTCATCTGCAACGGCGGAAACCACGGTGCAGCCGGCGCCGCACACGAGTCCGCCGCCAATCGGCAACAAAGGCGAACGCAGCACCTTCGTGCCGCGCGCCGGGCCAGTCGACCCGCTATTTCTACGGCTATACGCCGCTGATGGAATTGCGCGCCAAGACCGAGATCGCGCTCGTACTGAAGTTTGATCGCCGGAAGTTCAACGACTTCGTCATCGGCCAGGCCTGCTGCCGCCCTACCTCGACAAGGCAGTCGAGCAGGAATTCATCCCGTCGCTGCAATGAGTCGCACCGCTACGCCGCGCGAGCGGCGCAGCGGGACAGGCCTCATCAGATCACACCTAATCAGATCAGGCCTCACGCATTCGGCAGCAGCAGAACCTTGCCGTCGCGTTCGCCCGCCGCGGCGGCAGCCACGGCCTGCTTGATCTCGCGCAGCGGAAACGTGGCCTGCACGGATGCGCGCAGCTTGCCGGTCGCGATGAACTTGCCGATCTCGCCGAATATCTCGGCGCGCCGCTGCGGTGTCGCGGTACGGAACCATTGCGACAGCCAGAAACCGCGCAGCGTGATGTCGCGGAAAACAAACGACGCCGGCGAGATCTGGCACGGTTCGCCACTCATCGCCCCGTAGTTGACCAGCGTCGCACCGGCGGCGAGACAGCGCGCGAGGTTGTCCGTGGCGGCGCCGCCGACCGCGTCGATGCCGAGCTTTATCTCTGCCGAGCCGGTCGCCTCGGCCACGCGCTTGGCGAGCTTGTCGCCGTCGACGAGCACGATATCGCCGCCAGCGGCCCTGACCGCTTCCACGGCCGATTCGCGCCGCACGACGTTGACACAGTTCAGGCCGCGCAACTTGGCCAGACCGATGAGATAGCTTCCTACCGCGGAATTCGCCGCATTCTGGATAACCCAGTCGCCGGGCTGCAGCGCGACGAAGTCGCTGAGCATCAGCGACGCCGTCGGCGGGTTGATCGACAGCATCGCCAGCTGCTGCACGTCGAGGCCGTCGGGCAGGACGACCAGTCCCTTGGCGTCGGCGATCACATGCGTGCGCCAGGTACCGACACCAACCGGCAAAAGCACGGTACGACCGCTCAGGTTCGCATCGACGTCGGCGCCGAGTTCCACGACACGACCGACTCCCTCATTGCCACCGACCGCCGGCAACGGCGGCAGCAATCCGTATTGACCGGTGAGAGTCAGCACGTCGGACGGGTTGATCGGTGCCGCGAGCACTTCGATGAGCACCTGCCCCGCGGACGGCGGCGGCAGTGTCATGTCGACGATATCGATGACGTCCTGCGGCACCGGGCCACGTTCGCTGTATTCGGCCTTTTTCATGTGCGATCTCCGGGAATATGCGCCGATGCCACAGCCGCGCACCGGCGTGGCCTGGAGCACGGATCCTAACAACCGTTTGATTACGCGGGTAGCCCGGCGCTGGCGCGACAGGAAAGAGGTGAGAGATGTGAGAAACGGGTGACGGTGTGCCGCGCGCACGTGCGCATTTCTCGCCTATCTCGCCTCACTACTCCACTCACGCCCGCAGCCGGGCCTGATCGCGGATGCGCCGGAGATAGTCGAGCACGCGGCTGGACAGGCTGACTTCGCGCGGCGCCTCGACGACATGGCGGCGCAGCCGATGCGGTTCATGGCGCAGCTCCCGATGCCGCTCCAGCGCCGCCTGCAGCGCGCGCCTGAGCAGTTCGCGCGACAGCGGCTTGGGCAGGAAGCGGAAGACCTGCCCCTGATTGATCAGATCGATGAGCAGGCGGCCATCGCGCAGCGACGAACAGGCGATCGCCAGCGTGCGTGGACTGGCTTGCTTGAGCAGCTTCAGCGCGCCGATCACGTCGTCGCTGCTGTGCCGCAGCTCAGCGAGTATGACGCCATATTCCTGTTGCTCGATGCGCGCGAGCGCTGCTTCGACACTGGTTGCCGGCACGACGAGACTGCCAGGCGGCAGCAGTTCGCGCACGATGGTCACGCTGAGCGGGTCCTCGTCGAGTACGAGCACCGGCGCGAAGGCGATCTCGCGCACCGGCTCCTGCGCTGACGCGACCGCAACGACCGGCGGGGTCAGGCGCGCGAACTCATCCTGTGCGATCCGCGCCGCATCCGCGATCGTGTCCTGCAGCTTGAGCGCGTCCCAGGGCTTTTCGACGAAGCGGAAAATCTCGCCTTCATTGACGGCCGCTTCGACTGCGGCGAGATCGGCGTAGCCCGTCAGCAGCAGACGCATGCTGCGCGGAGAGTGGTCGCGGATCTGGCGCAACAGGTCGACGCCGTTGATAGTCGGCATGCGCTGATCGCTGACGACGACATGCACCGGGCGCGAGCGTACCCAGTCGAGCACCTGCACCGGATTCGTCGTTGCCAGCACGTCATACCGGCTGCGCAGCAGCAGCGACAACGAACGCAGGATGCGCTCCTCGTCGTCGACCAGCACGACACACGGCTTGTCGGCGTTCACGCCGGCACCTTCGCTACGGCCTTCGACAGGGGCAAAGCGACGACGAAGCGCGTGCCCGAGTCTGGCGTCGACGTCGCGGCGATGCGTCCGCCGTGCGCCTGTACGATCTGCTGGCAGATTGACAGGCCCAGGCCGGTGCCCTGCCCAATCGGCTTGGTCGTAAAGAAAGGTTCGAAGATCCGCGGCAGCACATCCGGCGCAATGCCGCGGCCGTTGTCCTGCACCGCGATCAGCGCATAGCCACCGAGCGCCTGCGTGCGGATCATGATCATTCCCTGTTCGTGATCGATGGACTGCGCGGCGTTGCTGATCAGGTTCAGCAATACCTGGTTGATCTGCGCCGGTGCGCAACGCAGCGGCGCGAGTTCGCCATAGCGGCATTGCACCTGCACGTTGCGCCGCTTGAGGATGTGGCCGGCGATGCGCAGCGCGGCGTCGATGAGGCCGTGCAGGTCGACACCCTCGATGTGCGCCGCGTCGACACGGGAAAAATCCTTCAGGTTTCCGACCAGATCGGCGATCTGGGCGACGCCGTGCAAGGTATCGTCGAGCAGCGCCGACAGGTCGCCGAACAGCGACGGGTCGAACGCAGCGCGCGCCGCGCTCAGGCGTTCGGCGCGCTGCTGCCAGTCCTGCGCGTCCCCGTCCAGCGTCGCGTCGAGCAGCGCGGCGCCGGCATGAGCGAGTTCGGCCGCACCGGGCAGCAGGTCACGTGTCATCGTGAGATTGTTCTGCACATAGCCCAGCGGCGTGTTGATTTCGTGCGCCAGCCCGGCGACCAGTTGGCCGAGCGTCGCGAGTTTTTCCGATTGGACCAGGCGATGCTGCGAGGCTTTGAGGCGGCGATACGCGGCTTCGAGTTCCTGCGCGTGCTGGCCGACGCGCAACTCAAGCGCACGCAACACGTCGAGCACCACACCCATGCCGGCATAGTGACCGGTCGTGTCGAGCACGACGAAATCCTCGGTGATCGGCTGGCGCAGGCTGCGGCCGATCAACTGGCCCGCGGCCTCGATGCTGCTGTCGATGGACAGGCTCAGCGGCCGAGCATCCATGAGTGTCGTCACCGCGCGACGGCCGTGCAGCTCACGGCCGTAGGGCTGCATGTAGACGCGCAGCATGAGCTCGTGCCGGGTGACGCAGCCCAGCACGCGCCCGCCTTCGACGACAGGCAGCGACAACAGCTTGGCGTTGGCGGCATCGAGGAAACGCTCGCCGGCTTCGGCCACGCTGCACCGGGGTGTCAGCGGGGTCACCGGCAGCAGCAACGCGGCCAGGGCGTCCGCGGCGGCGCCTGCCGGGGGGGCGGGCATGACACGTGTAGGAAGGTTCATGGCGTACGGCGCGCAATTCGCATGGCGGCAACGCGCCCAGGCTAGCCGTCGGATGCGTCACGCCGATGACGCGCCACGCAGACACGACGCGGCGATCCGCCCCTGATCGCACTATGAAAAAAAGCTATTTGTTGCCGAAAGCCCGCGGCCGTCGCGCCGCGGGCTGCCCGATCAGCGTGTGCTGATGACGAACTTGCCGAAATCGACACCGATATTGATGCCCTCGCCCGTGCCGGCCAGGGCGAGGGAGACGTCGCCCTTGGTCACGACACTCGCTGCGGAAGACTTGACTGCGCCGGCATGAGCGCCACCCGAAACGTAGGTGCCGAGCAGGTCCTTGATGTCGTGGACTTCGGAGAACTTGCCTTTGCCGTCGTCGATGCGCTGCTTGCCGAACGTGATGCCCCCGCCCTTGGTTCGGATCTTCACCTTCAGTGTCTGTCCGTTGTCGCAGCGGATCGTGCCGCTGCCGCTGGCAGTCTTGTAGAACGCCGACCAGCCCGACATGCTGAAGTCCATTTCGCAATCGATCGATGCAGCCGCAGCACCCTGAGCGGCCACGAGCAGCACAGCGGAAACCAGTACACCTGTCGTCTTGTTCATGAGCTACCTCCGTGCAACGAAGCGGGGGGCTTATGATGCGCCCGAATCGCGTCAAACGGCGATGACGGCGTTGTCCGCCGATGCCGCGCAGGCCGCCGCGCGCGCCTGCTAAGCTACGGTGCAACCGGGCTGCGGAGACCGCGTCGTGAGCACCTTAGACGTCCTTGTCCATCTGCGTCAGTACAGCGGCGATCCGCCCGCGTTACGCGCCGCGCTCGCGCTGAGCCGCCGGCTGGACATCCATCTGCACGGGCTCTATGTGGCACCGATTCCGCCGGCGGCCTTCACATCGCCGGAAACCGTCGCCATGCTGGTGCACGAATCCGACCGGCACTTCCGCGAAGCCGGCGTTGCCGACGCCTGGTGGCGGCAGCGCCTGACCGACGCCGGTGCGCGCGGTGAGTGGCTCGTCGCACAAACCGACTCGCTCGATGCGATCGCCTATGCGGCGCGCTGGAACGACCTGATCATCATCGAACGCCCGCAGCAGCAGCCGGACGCGCCGCTGGGCTGGGGTCTGGTATCGCGCAGCGCCTTCGCGGCCGGCGTGCCGTTGCTGGTCATTCCGGAAAGCGCCGAAGTCGGCGACCTCGGCCGCCGCGTCGTGGTGATGTGGAACGGCTCGCGCGAGGCGATACGCGCGGTGCATGGCGCACTGCCGATATTGCGCACGGCGGAAACGGTCATCGTGCTGGACGGTGAGAGCCGCGGCAGTAGCGGCGGGCTGCTGCATCTGCCGCGCTTCGATCTGCGCAGACACTTTTCCAACCATTCGATTGCAGCGGAGTTCCAGCCGTACGCGGCGCCCGACGACCGCGGCGCAGGACTGCTCGCCGCGGCTCGCGCGACCGGCGCGGATATCATCGTGATGGGCGCCTGGGGGCATTCGCGCATTGCCGAACTCATCGTCGGTGGCGTCACGCGCCATCTGTTCCAGAACGCCGACCGCGCGCTTTTGGTCGCGCACTGAACGAAACCATGGCCCAACCGATACCCATCGACGACATCGCCCACGTCATCCAGCTGTCGGTCGCGCCGGTCTTCCTGTTGACCGGTGTCGGTGCGCTGCTAAGTGTGCTGACGAGCCGCCTCGCACGCGTCGTCGACCGCGCGCGGCGCCAGGAGGACAAGCTCGAACACCTTTCCGCCGAACGCCAACCCGACGTGCTCGACGAGCTGTGCAAACTGTCGCGGCGCGCGCGCCTCATGAACTGGTCGATCAGCCTGGTCACGTTCTGCGCATTGCTGGTTTCGAGCGTCATCGTCGTGCTGTTCGGCGGTGCGCTGTATGGCATCGATGTCAGCCTGCCGGCCGCAGCCCTGTTCGTGCTCGGACTGATCTGCCTGATCGGCGGGCTGCTGGTTTTCCTGCGCGAGATTTATCTCGCCACGATTCATCTTCGCCTGGGCCCGTTCCAGAATGGCGCGAGGAAGCGAAAATGAGCGAACACTTGGCCCGCGTCCACTGGCAGCGCGACGGCGCCGCATTCACGGATCAACGCTATTCGCGCGCGCACCGATGGGAATTCGACGGCGGCGCAAAGATCGCCGCCGCGGCATCGCCGAACGTGGTCGCACCCGCGCTGACCGATGCGTCAGCGGTGGATCCGGAAGAAGCGTTCGTCGCTGCGATCGCGAGCTGCCACATGCTCTGGTTCCTGTCGCTGGCCGCTGCGGCAGGCGTCTGCATCGACAGCTATGACGACGAGGCCGTAGGAATTCTGCGCCAGGTCGACGGCCGGCTGGCGATCGCCGAGGTCGTGCTCCGCCCGCGCCTGCGGATCAGCGGCGCGCCTGCGAGCGCGGAACGCATCGCGGCTCTGCACGACGCCGCACATGACCGCTGCTTCATCGCCAATTCGGTGCGTTGTGGGATCCGCGTCGAGCCGGGCTAACGGGTCCGACTCGGTTTCATTCGTCCTTGCGATCCGACACATGCACGACCTTGCCATCGGCGATCCACAGCTGGATCAGGCGACCGCGGCGGCGATACGTCCACTGTTCGCGCTGGCCGGATTCGGTTGGCTCCGACTCCACGCTGTCGGGGGAGCCCGCGACCTCACGAACGCGCTCCGCAGTGTCACCTCGCGACACCATGCGTGAGCCGAAGCGCGCGCTTTGCGCCATTGCCATCGTGCCGAGCAAGAGGCCAAGCAAGAGAACCACGTACTTCATTGCGCTCCCCGAAAGTCGATTCCAGTATGCCTACGGATTGCCTGCGTCCGTGTTACCGCACTTGCCGACTCGCGATGGCGTACGTCCGCTCCCGGCGCCAGCGCTGCTGCGGGCTGGCAACGCCGTCTCGACCCTGAACTCAAGCACGGAAGCAGCTGGCAGTACACAAGTCAGCGTCGTGGTTGGCGCAACCGTCGGCCATCCGGTCGGTTGCGCCAACGGCCGGAAGGCCGCCACCGTCCCCCACCCGCG
>NZ_JAVTWC010000054.1:0-5186 GCF_032229445.1 Tahibacter sp. | reverse complement strand
CTCACCCCCAACGCGCTCTCCCTGGGTCACACAAACTCGGGGGGGTGGGGTGGCGCCCCCCGGGGCCCGGGGGGGGGGCCCCCCCCCACGGCCGGAAGGCAGCAACCGTCCCCGACGCGCTGACTGGCAGCATGATCAGCCACGAAGTGAACAAGCGACACAAAGGTGGACAGGTCACTACAGCGATCGGGACACGCCGCCGCGACGTCACCGACGCGATCGACTGGGCTGTTTGCCACAATGTGCCTTATACCTACAAAGTCGCTACTGCACCACGTGCAGGAACCATGACCCCGGACAGATCATCCAGGTTGCAGCAGCCGAACAGACGGTGCACAGCGCATTCCGATTCCGCGGTTGCGCGTTTTGCACCGTCTGGCTCACCGCCGAAACGTTTCGGCGCTGCATAGGCTGCATAGTCAACGCGCTGCTGAACTCCCGTTCGCCGTCCGGCGTCGCAAGCCCGCACGTACCGCAACCGGTGCGCAAACGGAGAACGCAATGAAGCGGCAATTGATGGGCAGCGTACTGGCATTGGCTGTAGCGTTGGCGACTGGTGTAGCCACGGCAGGTAGCGCTACGAAGGCGACACCGCCAGGAAAAACTCAGCGAGCCGCAACGTCCCAGGCCGAAGTGACGCTGTACGTGATGCCGCAATGTGGCTACTGCGAAAAGGCCCGGCAACTGCTGACCGAACGCGGCGTGACCTGGAAGGAGCACGACATCGCCAGCTCCGCCGACGCCAAACGCGAGTTCATTGCCAAGGGCGGTGTTGGCACGCCGCTGATCGTCATCGGCGATGAGGTGATCCGTGGCTACGACGCATCGCGCGTCGATGGGGCGCTCAGCGCGCACGGCTTCGCGGCAAAATAGCCTCTGCGCATGGTCAGGCCGGCCGCGGCCACCACTCAGCCGTTCGCTGCGGCGCGCAGGGCAGCGGCAACCGCGTCGACCGCATGCGGGGCGAGCTGCGGCCCGATCGGCAGGCTCAACACCCGATCGGCCAGGCTCTCGGAGATCGGAAGACTTCCGGCCGCGATACCGGATGTCGCATAAGCCTGTTGCCGGTGCGGCGGGATCGGATAATGGATCAGGCTGCCGATTCCGCGCGCGGCGAGCTCGCCCTGAACATGTGCGCGCCGCTCAGTCTGTACGACATACAGATGCCAGACCGGATCGGCCCAATCGGGCACCTGGGGGCGAATCAGATCCAGCCCGGCCAAGGCGTTGTCGTAGGCCGCTGCGATCGCAACACGCCGCGCATTCCATTGGTCCAGATGGCGTAGCTTTACGCGCAGCGCCGCGGCTTGCAGGGGGTCGAGACGGCTGTTCCACCCCGCTTCGTCATTGACGTACTTCACGCGGGAACCGTAGTTGCGCAATACACGCAGGCGCTCGGCCAGCCCTGCATCGTTCGTGGTGACGGCGCCCGCATCGCCGAGCGCACCGAGATTCTTGCCCGGATAGAAGCTCCAGGCGACGAGATCGCCATGAGCGCCGATGCGCCGGCCCCGATAGCGCGCGCCATGGGCCTGCGCCGCGTCTTCGAGCACCCGCAAACCATGCTGCCGCGCGAGCGCGATGATGGGGTCGAGATCGGCTGGCTGACCGTAAAGATGCACCGGCAGCAATACGCGTGTGCGCGGGGTGATGGCCGCAGCGATTCGCGCCGGATCGAGATTGTGCGTAAGCGGATCGGGCTCCACCGGCACCGGCGTCGCGCCGCATTGGCTGACGGCCAGCCAGGTGGCGATGTACGTATTGGACGGCACGATGACTTCATCGCCGGGCCCTACGTCAAGCACACGCAGGGCCAGATGCAGCGCATCGAGGCCATTCGCCAGTCCGACGCAATGACGGCTACCGCAGTAGCGCGCGAACTCGTCTTCGAAAGCTTCGACCTCTTCGCCGAGGATGTACCAGCCGCTGTCGAGCACGCGCGCGACGGCCGCGTCGATTTCCGGCTTCAGTTCGAGGTAGGCGGCCTTGAGGTCAAGAAACGGAATTGCCGTGGCGCTCATTTCTTCTTCGCCGCCGGCAATTTCGCCGCCTGCAGGCCGCCCACCTCGAATTCCAGCGTCTTCTTGCCCTGATCCTTCCATTCCGTATCGATGCTGAGCAACCTGGACTTGAGCAGACGCGCCACCAGCGCCTCGTTCTTGTCAATGAAGATGGCGGGCTCGCCGGTCGGTGGGATCGTGCCGGCCCAGCGCTCGGGCTTGCCGCCGTCGAAACGCAAGGTCAGCGCGCACTCGCGTGCGCACAGAAACCCGCCTTCGTCGCGCATGAGATAGGTACTTTGGCCCCACTCCGGATGATTGCGGATCAACAGCGCGACGCGCTGCGGTCCTTCGTTCGTGGGGCCGCCCTTGACATAGATCGAGGCGTGGTACTGCTTGCCCTTGCCGGCGGGCGACTCCTGGTAGGTCCAGAGACGTTCAAGGCGACGCGCCTCAGCACCAGCCTTGGCACGCTCCTGCAGTTCGGGCAAGGTCTTGCCAACTTCCGCCGCAGCCGGTGTGCCCGGAAAGCGCGCAACGATGTCGGCGCCGATATCGACGGCCAGATCGATCTTGTCGCCAGCACGCAGTTGGTCATACATCTTGAGCTTTTCCGCCGCCTGGGCCGCCTGTAGCTGCGCCGGTGTGGGGCCGGGCACCGGCGGCGGTGCGCCACTGCCGCAGGCGCTCAACAGGAAACTGATCAACAGCAGCGACGCGGAAACACGCAGAACGGACATGGCGACACTCGCAAGGGGAGCAGCGCCTTAAGATAGCAAAGCGCCGAGGTGCGTTCTCAGACGCCCAGATCGCCGGACGGCCGGGACACGTTTCCGAGTACCGACCAGCGCCGAATTTTCTCGTCCCGGCTCATCGATGCGTGTGCCGGGCTCGTGGACGGCAACGTATGCACGACCAGTCCGTGCAAGCGCTCGGCTGGGATCTTTTTGGCGATATGCCGGCTGAAAGCCTGCGCCGCCTTGGCCCCGTTGAGAGCAATCGTCACGATCGCGGGGCGCCGCGCAAGCAATGCAACGATGGCGTTGGGCACTTCGCTCTCCGCGGTGATGGCGCTGTCGAGACTGCCGCGCCGCTCGCACCCCTGCAGCACGTCCCAAAGCCCAACGCCGCAGGACTGTAGTTGTGACAACCGCCGCGCAAACGGCGCCGTTGCATCGACACCGAATACGGCGTGCATGACTGGCCAGAACAGATTCTGGGGATGGGCGTAGTACTGTCCGGCAGCCAGCGATCGAGCGCCCGGCATGGAGCCGAGAATCAGGATGCGGCAGTCCTCACCGACACAGGGCGAGAAGCTCTCGACGTAGTCGGGGCGGTGCTCGCGCACGGCGGCAGCGAGCGCTGCCGGATCACGAAGCAGGTATTTCCGCGGACGCGGCATCGGCTTCGTGGCGCCGTGCGACGCGATCCTTGAGACGGCCAAGAATGACCTCGTACAACGTCAACGCGTCCTGTGCAGCCATGTCGGGTCGGGCGCCTTCGATCGGGTAGCGTCCGGAGGAAATGATGGCCGCGGCCAGTTCCAACGCGATCTGCGACGCGCTCGGCGCATTGACGGAATTGACCACGTTGCTGTTGGCCATGGCTGCTCGCGGAGACAGAAATCGGGATGGGGCAAGACTACCACCACCGCCAGCGCCTGCCGCAAGAGTGGAATCCCTGATCCGCGCAACGGTTCGCATACTCGATCGACTCAGGCGCGTGGGCGCGTATGCGCTGGCCGTCACGACTCCGCTGTGCCAGCATTCGCGCCCGCCCTCTGCCACGTCGCCGTATGCGCCTCAACAAGTACATCAGCGATACCGGACTGTGCTCGCGCCGCGAGGCCGACGAATTGATCGAAAGCGGACGCGTCAGGGTGGATGGCCGCAAGGCCGTGGTCGGCGCGGTCATCGAAGCCGATGCCGTAGTGCTCGTGGATGGCAGTCCGCTACGCCTCAAGAATCAGCGCGGCGGCGCCAAATCGGTCTACATCGCACTGAACAAGCCGGTGGGCGTTACCTGCACGACCGACCCGGACGTCAAGGACAACATCGTTGACTTCGTCGACCACCGCGAGCGCATCTTCCCCATAGGGCGGCTGGACAAGGACTCGGAAGGGCTGATCCTGCTGACCAACAACGGCGATATCGTCAACGAGATCCTGCGTGCGGAGAATCGCCACGAGAAGGAATATCTCGTCGCGGTCAACAAACCGGTGACCGACGAGTTTCTGATCGGCATGTCCCGCGGCGTACCGATACACGGCCAGATGACCAAGCCGTGCAAAGCCTACAAATTGGGTAGATTTGGATTTCGCATCATTCTGACGCAGGGACTCAACCGGCAGATCCGGCTGATGGCATCGGCCTTCGGATACCGCGTCAAGCAGTTGAGACGGGTTCGTATCGTGAACATCAAGCTCGGTAACCTGAAGCTGGGACAGTGGCGCAACCTGACGCCGGCCGAGCTGAAAGGGCTGCTCCCGCAGCGTAAGGATTGGTAACCGAACATGATCTTGCGGCTTGCAAGGCACGGCCAGTAGACCGTGCATGTTGCTCATGCGCCGCCTGATCAATGCGTTGTTTTCTCTAAGTTTTTTGGTTGGCACGGAGCGTGAAGCTCCGGCTCAGCGCCGGTGATTACAGGTCCGGCCAAATCCAACCCACAGGAGAATCACATGCGCATTTCGACCATTCAGAAAACCGCTGCTGTCCTGCTGCTTAGCGTGACCGCACCGTTCGCCTGGGCGGCGCAGCCAGTGAAGGCGACAAACGACACGCCGAATTCGCACGAGTCGGAACAGCCGGCGGGCGATACCTGGATCACCACCAAGGTGAAGTCCGAGCTGCTGGCTGACAGCGCTGTAAAGGGTACGGACATCAACGTCTCGACCGTCAACGGGGTCGTAACACTGGCAGGCGTGCTGGACAATCAACCCGCCATCGACAAGGCCATTATGATCACGAAAGGCATCAAGGGCGTGACCGATGTCGATACGCGAGCGCTGAAGCTGCGCAAGTAAGGTTCACTCTTGCAAGCCATGGAGGCTTGTTGCCAAGGATCCCGGCACGGCTCTTGATAGCCAACTGTGCGCGCCCAGCTGCTATGCAGCTGGGCGTTTTCTTTTTCGGCTCATCGCGGAATCGTGTGGGTGATTCCGGCATCCAGTAGTTGCTGTCACGT
>NZ_JAVTWC010000053.1:0-71908 GCF_032229445.1 Tahibacter sp. | reverse complement strand
GTTCTGATCACTCTGAACGCCCAACGGGCCGGGTGAAGAGTGATCGCTCAGAACCGCAGGTTCTGATCACTCTGAACGCCCAACGGGCCGGACGGCCAAACGCAACGCGTTTGGCCCGGGTTGTGGAGATCTGGTGCACGGCCCAAGGGCCATACGGTCAGGACTGCTACGGAGCACAACGAGGTTGTGGAGATCTGGTGCAGATCACGAAAGCGGCGCTCCCGAATCTTGTTACAGAACTTCCCCATGCCTCGACTGCCGCTGACCGCCCTGCAAGCCTTCGTACTCGCCGCGCAGCAGCGCAACCTGTCGCGTGCGGCGCTGCGCTTGAACCTCACCGTCAGTGCGCTGAGCCATCAGATCCGCGCGCTGGAGCAGCGCCTGCAGCAAAGCCTGTTCGTGCGCGGCCCGCGCGGCGTCACACTGACGGCCGACGGTCAACGCCTGCTCGATGCGGTCGAAGCGCCGCTGGCTGCGATCGAGCGCGCGATGCAACCGCCGCGACATAGCCGGGACGATGTGCTTAGTCTGAGCATGATGCCGACGGTCGCCTCGGGCTGGCTGGTGCCGCGCCTGCCGCGCTTCGTCGCGCGCCATCCCGAACTCGAGCTGCACCTGCATTCGGGTACCGGCATCGTCGATTTCGCCAAGGAACCCATCGATGCGGCGCTGCGCTTCGGTCCCGGGGTATGGCCGGGACTCGATGCGATCCACCTTTTCCACGAGTGGATTACTCCCGTCGCCAGTCCGCTGCTGCTCAAGCGTCGCAGCCGTGCGCCGCAGCCGGCCGACCTCGCGCGCTGGCCGCTGCTCGGCGATCCCGGCGATCGCTGGACCGACTGGTTCCAGCAGTTCGGCGGCCAGCCGCCCAAGCGCTACGTGGCCAGCTTCGGCGATACCGAAGCGCTGCACCGCGCCGCGCTCGAAGGACTGGGCGTCGCGCTCGGCCGGCTGACCATGGTCAAGCCGCATATCGATGCAGGCCGGCTCGTCGTGCTCGTGCCCGAGCGGCTGCGCGCGGAGTGGTCGCATTATCTGGTCTTTCCGCCGCGTTCGGCGGCGCATGCGGGGGTAGCCGCGTTCCGCGCCTGGGTGCTGGAAGAGGCTGCCCAGCACAGCGCCGCCACGGCCCTGGCATCGGTCACGGCGAAGCGGCGCCGTCGCTGACGGTCTGATTGCCATTCCGGCGCGTTTGCGCAACGGCACGGCTCGCCGTGTTCCGGCCTTAACCGCGTGCGTGCTAGCCTGCTGCCCCCTTTCCTGAAAGTCGGAGCCGTCATGCAGAAGCTCGCCCTGCCGTTCGCCCTTGCCCTGGTTCTCGCCGCCTGCGGTGGAGGCCAGGAACCGGCCAAGCCCGTTGCGACGCCCGAGCCGGCCAAGCCCGCCGCACCGGCGCCGGCACCGGCTCCCGCTCCAGTGCCGCCGGCGGTCGCGGTCCCGGCCGATGTCGCCAATTGGGACATCCTGCAGAACCAGGTGCTCACCGGTCACTGGCGTTCCGAGGCGAACAAGGCGCGCGATGCCCACCGCCATCCTCGCGAAACGCTGGCCTTCTTCGGACTCAAGCCCGGCCAGACCGTCGTCGAAATCACCCCGGGCGGCGGTTGGTATACCGAGATCCTCGCGCCGCTGCTCAAGGGTCAGGGCAAGCTCGTTGCCGTGGTCATGGACCCGACGAGCGCCGAGAAGGAAGGCACCCAGAAATATCTCGCCAAGAGCAACTCCGCGCTGCGTGACAAGCTGGCCGCGGATGCCAGCACCTACGGCGAAGTGGAAGTGCGCGAGTTCGCGCTGACCACGCCGAAGTTCGGCGAGCCCGGCAGTGCCGATCTCGTGCTGACCTTCCGCAACGTGCACAATTTCATGATGTGGAAGAATGATGCGGCAATGTTCAAGGCCGCATTCGATGTGCTCAAGCCGGGCGGCGTGCTCGGTGTGACCGACCATCGCGCGGCGCCTGGCGCCGACATGGAGAAGATCAAGGACTCGGGCTATATCCCCGAGGACTACGTGATCAAGCTCGCGACCGATGCCGGCTTCGCGCCGCCGGAAAAGAGCGAGATCAACGCCAATCCCAAGGACACCAAGGACTACGAAAAGGGCGTCTGGACCCTGCCGCCGTCGCTGGCCCTCGGCGACAAGGACAAGGACAAGTACGCGGCGATCGGCGAGTCGGACCGCATGACGCTCAAGTTCGTCAAGCCAGATCGTTCGGCGGCCAAGCAGTAACGGCTACGGCGCGCGGATGCGGCATCCGCGCGCCGTCCATGCATGTTGCTCGCATTCAACAAACCGTATGGCGTGCTGTGTCAGTTCACCGATCGCAGCACGCCGCGCCGGCCCACGCTGGCCGACTACATCCGCCAGCCTGACGTCTACGCGGCGGGTCGTCTCGATGCGGACTCGGAAGGCCTGCTGCTGCTGACCGACGACGGCGCGCTCGCCCACCGGCTGACCGATCCGCGCCACAAGCAGGACAAGACTTACTGGGTGCAGGTGGAAGGCAGCCTCACCGATGCTGCGCTCGCGGCCTTGCGCGACGGCGTCGTGCTCAACGACGGCCCGACCCTGCCGGCCCAGGCGCGCGCTCTGGCCGCGCCGCCGGCGCTGTGGCCGCGCGATCCGCCGGTGCGCTTTCGCAAGAGGGTGCCCGACGCATGGCTGGAACTCACGCTGCGCGAAGGACGCAACCGCCAGGTGCGGCGCATGACGGCGGCGGTGGGATTGCCGACCTTGCGTCTCGTGCGGGCGCGCATTGGCGCGTATGCGCTCGAGGGCTTGGCGCCGGGCGAGTGGCGGATTGTCGATACGGATGAGCCGCACGCCGGGCGAAGCGCCGGACGACGCTGACGGTCGATAACGCGGGCGTGCGCAAGCACGCACTGGGATGCAAAGGTGGCTGGCGCCGCACGCGCGGCCGGCAGCGCGGCGGTGCACAATCGGCCGGATCGCTGGCGAGCGCCGGCGACGGAGCAGACCATGTCCTTCAAAGACCATTTTTCGACCCAATCGGCGATCTACCGCACGGCGCGGCCGCGGTATGCGCCGGGCCTGTTTGCCTGGCTGGCGGCGCAGTCGCCAGCACGTGCGCTGGCCTGGGATGCGGGCTGCGGCACGGGCCAGGCCAGCGTTGGCCTGGCCGCCGAATTCGCGCGAGTGGTGGCGACCGATCCGAGTGCCGCGCAGATCGAACAGGCCGACGCCATGCCCACCATCGACTATCGCGTCGAGCGCGCCGAGGCCTCAACGTTGGACGACGGTAGCGCGGATCTCGTCACGGTTGCGCAGGCGCTGCATTGGTTCGACCTCGATGCGTTCCACGCCGAAGCCATACGTGTGCTGCGCCCTGGCGGCGTGATGGCGCAGTGGACCTACGCCGATTGCGCGATCACGCCGCCCGTCGATGCGGTCAAGCAGCGCCTCTACGCGGATGTGCTCGAGACCTACTGGCCAGCGGAGCGGCGGCTGGTCGAGTCCGGCTACGCCACGCTCGCGTTTCCATTCCGGCGCATCGAAGCGCCGACGTTCGACCTGGTCGTGCAGTGGGACCTGGCCGGGTTTCTTGCCTATCTGCGCTCGTGGTCGGCGACGCAGCGCTACCTCAAGGCGGTGGGGCGCGACCCCGTCGACGAGCTCGCTGACGCCTTTGCGGCGGCCTGGGGCGATGTGGAACAAGTCCGTACCGTGCGCTGGGATCTGGCGCTGCGTGTCGGCGTGCGCGACTGATCGTGCGCGGATCCTGGCGCAGCGGCCGATGCGAAGCTGCGTTGCCGCGCGCCATAATCGGCCGGTGCCTGCCAATCGGAGCCGATCATGCGTCCCTTACGTGTACGTGTGAGTGCCATCCTGCTGTTGTTCGCAAGCGCCGCCGGTCAGGCTGCGGTCAAGCAATCCGCTGCCGACGGCTTCATCGTCGAACATCGCCTGCACATCGCGGCGACACCGGCACAGGCCTGGACCACGCTGGCTCAGCCCGCGCGCTGGTGGCCGAAGGAACACACCTGGTCGGGCGACGCGGCCAACCTCAGCCTCGATCTCAAGCTCGGCGGCTGCTTCTGCGAACGCTGGAAAGACGGTGGCGCCGAACACGGCCGCGTCATCATGCTCAAGCGCGACGAGCTCCTGCGCCTCAACGCCGCGCTCGGGCCGCTGCAGGACATGGCCATCAGCGGCGTACTCAGCGTCGCGCTTGCGGCGAACGACGAAGGCACCGAAGCGACCGTCACCTATCGCGTCAGCGGCACGTCGGCGCACGCGCTCGACAAGATCGCGCCGGTGGTTGACCAGGTCATCGGCCTGCAGTTCGGCGGCTGGGCGGCGCTGGATGCGGCTCGCGAATCGAAGAAGCGGGTGAAATAGAACTGATCGCGGCGAGTTGAGTCCGAACACCATCCCCACCCAACCCTCCGGCCCGTTGGGCGTTCAAGACAGCCAGAACCTTGCGGTTCTCAACGGCTGCCTTTCACCCCCTTGAAGGGGAGGGCTCTGTTCCGGGTTCGACCGGGTGCCAGTGTGCGTTGCTGAAACTCGACTGCTTCCTGATTGCTTCAGTGACGCTAGCCCCGTAGTCAGAGCCTCGGGCAGACCGCTCACCGGTTCGTCAGCTGAATCTCGATACGCCGGTTGCGCGTGAACGCTTCCGGCGTCTGGGCCGGGTCCAGCGGCTGGAATTGACCGAAGCCATTGGCCGATAGCCGATGCGCCGGTATGCCCTGAACGACGAGATACTTCACGATCGACACCGCGCGCGCCGAGGACAGCTCCCAGTTCGACGGGAAGCGGTCGGTGTGGATCGGGCGCGCATCGGTATGGCCGTCGATGCGCAGCACCCAGTCGACACTGGACGGAATCTCCGCGGCGACGAGCTTGACTGTCTCGGCGAGCTTGTCCATTGACGCCTGCGCGGTCGGTCCGAGCTCGGCCGAGGCGCTGTCGAACAGGATGTCGGTCGGTACGACGAAGCGGTCGCCGACGACACGGATGTCGGAGCGGTCGCCCAGGGCCGCGCGCAGGCGGCCGAAGAATTCCGAGCGGTAGCGTTCCAGTTCGCCGACGCGGTTGGCCAGTGCAATGTTCAGCTCCTTGCCGAGATCGGCGATCTTGACGTCCTTGTTCTTGAGGTCCTTGTTCGCGACGTCGAGCGCGGCCTGGATCTGCGCCAGCTGCGCGTTCAGCGCGGCCATCTGCCGGTTCAGCAGTTCGAGCTGCGCGACCTGCTGCGCCGACAGCTCCTTGCCTTTGACGACTTCACTCTGGCTCAGGCCGAGTTCGCCGGCCAGGCGCGCGACTTCGCTTTCGAGCTGGCTCTTGAGCTGCGCGAGTGCTGCGATGTCGGCGCCGAGGCGCGCGGCCTCGGCCTGCGCGGCGGTGAGTTCGCTGCGGGCCTGGTCGCGCTCGTTCGTTACGCCGCCGAGCGAGGCCGACAGCTCCTTGACCTGTGTATCGAGCTGGCGCTTGCTGTTCTCGGCCAGCGACAAGGTCCTGGCCAGCTGCGCGACGCGCGCGTTGAGATCGTCGAGCGCGCGATTCTTGCCGGCGAGCGAATCCGACAGCACGAACTGGCCGATTGCGAACAGCATGAGCACGAACACCAGCACCATGATCAGCGCGGTGAGCGCGTCGACGAAGCCGGGCCAGATGTCGACGCCGCGGCGGCGGGAGGCGAGGTTGCGCATAAGGCGTCAGTGCTGCCCGGGGCCGGGACGGCGCTGGTTGTCCAGCGCGGCGGCGATCGTGCGCGACAGCAGGCGGAACTCGCTGCGCAGTTCATCGGACATCGTGTTGCCGCCGCCGGAATGCTGCCCGGCGATCGTCTTCAGCGCCGCGCGCAGGTCTTCCTGTACTTCGGTCGCGGCGTGGCGTTCGCGTGCGTCACGGCCGAGGAATTCGGTCAGGCGCGCGAGTTGCGCATTGAGTTCGCCGAGTTGCTCGCTGGCGCCGCGCCGCTCGCGCTCGTTGTCGACGATGGCGCGCTGCATGCGCTCGAGGCCATCCGCCGTCTGCTCGAGCAGCGCCTGCACATAAGCCGGCACCGAGCCTTCCATCTCCCCGGCGATGCCGCTGCCCGAAGACAGCTTGGTCACGGTAGAAAGCCACTCTTCCATTTCATTGTAGAAGCGGTTCTGCGCGTGGCCGGCCTGCAGGTCGAGAAAGCCCAGCACGAGCGAGCTGGCCAGACCGAACAGGGACGTCGAGAAACTGGTCGCCATGCCGGCGAGCGGTTCGCGAAGCTGGTCCTTCAGCGCGGTGAACATCGCGACGGCATCGGTGCCGACGCCGAGCGAAGAAATGATGTCGGACACCGCGCGTATCGTGCCGAGCAGACCCCAGAACGTACCGAGCAGTCCGAGGAAGATGGCCAGCCCGATCAGATACCTCGACAGGTCGCGCGCTTCTTCGAGCCTCAAATAGACGCCGTCGAGCACCGTACGCATGGAACTCGGGCTCAGCGCCAGCTTGCCGCGCTCGCGGCCTGACAGCATGCGCGCCATCGGCGCGAGCAGGCGCGGCTGGCCGGTGACGGGGCGCTCGGGATTGGCGCGGCGGTAGCTTTCGATCCAGTCGATGTCGCGGTTCAGCGCCAGCACCTGACGCAGGTTCACCGCGATGCCGCCCAGCAGTACGAGCAGGATGATGCCGTTGAAGAACGGATTGGCCATGAAGGCCAATGCCAGGCGCGGTGCGATGAGGCTGGCCAGTACGGCGATCGCGGCGAGGAAACCGGCAATCCAGATCAGGCTGCGGTTGGGTCGGGTCATGGAAGTCTCGGCGGTGCCGCCCTGGGAACGGCTGGAGCGAATGCAATGCGGGAGATGGCTCGTCCCCGCGGCGTATCTCCAACATCCGCGCCGCGAGCTTGCAGGTTAACCCCGTCGTCTGGATCAACGGCAGGCGGCGCGCAGGGCGGTTACGGCGGGTGGAGCTTGACTAAGATGCCAGACGCGTCTGACCGGTTGCGTAACGCTTGGTTCCCGTGCCGCGTGGAACTCAGATACCGAAGAAAGCCCTCGCAGTCGCCGTCGTGCCGTGCGCCGTGGCCTCCAGGCTCTCGCCGCGATCGCGCGCGACTTCGGCGCAGATGTGCGCGAGGTACATGGGCTCGTTGCGGCGGTGACTCGGTTGCGGCTTGACCGTGCGCGGCAGCAGATAGGGGCTGTCGGTTTCGATCATGAGCCGGTTGATCGGGATATTCCCGACGATCTCGCGCAGGTGCGTGCCGCGGCGCTCGTCGCAGATCCAGCCGGTGATGCCGACGTGGCAGTCGAGGTCGAGGCAATCAAACAGCTCCTCGCGCGTGCCGGTGAAGCAATGCACGACCACCGCGGCGAGCTTGTCGCGGATCGGACGGAGAATGGCCATGAAGTCATCATGTGCGTCGCGCTGGTGCAGGAACAGCGGCTTGCCACAGTCCAGCGCGATCTGCAACTGCTGCTCGAACGCGAACTGCTGGGTTGGCCGCGGTGACAGGTCGCGGTAATAGTCCAGGCCGGTCTCGCCGACCGCGCGCACCTCCGGCGCTGCGACGAGTTCGCGCAGCAGCGCGTCGCACTCTGCGTCGTACTCGCCGGCGTGGTGCGGATGGACGCCTGCCGTCGCATACAGCAGCCCGGGATGGGCTTGCGCCAAGGCCAGTGCCTGCGGACTGGCCTCGCGGCTGGCGCCGGTGACGACGAGTTGACCGACGCCGTGCGCCCGGGCGCGTTCGAGCACTGCGGACAGATCATGCTGAAAGGAGGAGTGCGTAAGGTTGGCGCCGATATCGACAAGCTGCATGCGGTTGTTGCCGGGAATGGAGACCGGCCATTATCCGCCGAAGCGGTCGCGGCGCTGTAGGGTTGTCTGGCACCGCTGCGCATGGCGCGCCGTGGGCGCATAAAAAAGTTCATAGGGAATTCACCCGTTTCGCGACACTCTCGCCAAGTTGCCGCTCGCACAAACCCCTAGGGAGAAATTGTTATGCGTATGTTAAAGACATGGGCCTCGACCAGCCTCTGGCTGATCGGCTCGGTGTTCGCTCTGCAGGCCGCCGCCGCAGAGAAAGTCATCGACGGGGTTGCCGCGCAGCAGCGCAACGAGAACGCAGCGAAGGACGTTGCCGCAGTACGCAGCCTGCTGGTGGGCTCGCAGGCTTCCGGTCCGGTCTCTCTGAAACGCATCCAGACGCCGAATCCCGCCGACCCGGTCGCCAAGGCACTGACGCCGAGTGCGAACTCGTTCCGGGCTTATGCGCCGAGCTGTCTGGCCCATGAGCTGCCGACGCTGTTCAGTGGCCCGCTGTATCCGGCGCCATCGGCCCTTCGTGTGCTGCTCGCGGCGCGTGATAGTGAAGTCGATAACCAATTTTTCGAAGAGTTTGTCAACGTGCGCCTGTGGCGCATCCCCTGCAGCAGCAGCGGCCAGTTCTTCGATGCAGTCACGCTGCTCGCGATCGATCGCGACCTGGCTAACGAGGGAAGGACCGATCGCTATCCGCTGTTTCCGGGCCTGCGTTTGACTCAGGGCACGAGTCGGCGCTTGCTGGTGCGCGCCGCCGACGAGCCCAACACGGTCGTGTCGCACGTCTTCGCCGACGAACCGCTGGTCAACAGCGGTACTTACGTGCTGGAAAATTTCGCGACGACGTCGGCCAGTACCGCCCGCTGGGACTTCAACAACCAGTTCACATTGACCTTCCTGAATTTCTTCGACGGCGACCCGGGCAAGGACATCACGGTTCCTGCCTATAACCCGACACAGTCCACCTATCCGACCGCGTTCCAGAACATTCCGATCACGGGTTACCTGGCGGGCAACTGGTTTGACCCGGCGCACAGCGGCGAGGGCATGCTTGTGCAGGTGTTCGATCTTCCGGGTACGACGCGCCGCCTGTTCACCTTCGCGTGGTTCACCTACGGCACGGACGGTCGCCCGGTATGGCTGTTTGGTGCGAGTCAGTTCGACGCGGATTCGCGCGGCCCGCTCGCCGTACCGACCATCTACCAGAGCGGCGGCGGCTTCGCCGGCAACTTCGGGCCTACCGCACAGTCGACGCCTTGGGGCACCGTGACGTTCCGCTTCCCGACCTGCTACAGCATGGCCTTCGACTACAGCAGCACGCTGAACATCCCGGGAGTTCCGTCAGGATCGGGCACGCGCACGACGTGGGTTCGCACGGTCGATTCGAACGGCATGACCTGCGAATAGACTTCACGCGAGCGGGTGAGTAGAGAGAAGACCCCGGTTTCGGGGTCTTCTCGTTTGGATTCGTCGCAATGCGCCGGATCTACTACTTACGGCGCATAGCACGAGCGCGTCGCCAGTCATGGTCGGCTGGGCTACCCTTCGCGCGTGAATACGCCTGCCCCTGCTGTTTTCCCGATCCACGACATTCTTCCCAATCTCCTGGCCGCGCTGGCCGCGGGAACCCGCGCCGTACTCGAAGCGCCGCCGGGTGCGGGCAAGACCACGCAGGTGCCGCTGGCCTTGCTCGACGCGCCCTGGCTGCAGGGCCGCAAGATTCTGCTGCTCGAGCCACGCCGCATCGCGGCGCGTGCGGCGGCGGAATTCATGGCGCGGCAGCTCGGCGAGGAGGTTGGCGCAACAGTCGGCTATCGCATCCGCTTCGAGGCGAAGGTGACGGCGGCGACGCGCATCGAAGTCGTCACCGAGGGAATTCTCACGCGGCTGCTGCAGAGTGATCCGGAGATCGCCGGCGTCGGCGCGATCCTGTTCGACGAATTCCATGAGCGCCACCTGCACGGCGATCTTGGCGCGGCGCTCGCGCTCGATGTGCAGAGCACCTTGCGGCCGGACCTGCGCCTGCTCGTGATGTCGGCGACGCTCGACGGGGAGCGCATCGCGCGCTGGCTCGATGCGCCGCGGCTGACCAGCGCGGGCCGCAGCTTTCCGGTCGATATCAGCTATCCGCCAGCGCGCGCGAACGAGGAACTGCTGCCGCAGTTGCGCCGAGTGACGGAGCAGGCGCTGGCCGAGACGGACGGTGATGTCCTCGTGTTCCTGCCGGGCAAGCGCGAGATCGAACGCGCGCGCGGCCTGCTCGCCGGTGTCGCGGATGCGTCGTCGGTACAGGTATTGGCATTGCACGGCGAGCTGTCGCTGCAGGAGCAGCGCGCCGCGCTCGCGCCGGCCGCCGCGGGCCTGCGACGCATCGTGCTCGCGACCAACGTGGCCGAGTCCAGCGTGACCTTGCCCGGCATCCGCGCCGTCATCGACGTCGGCCAGGCGCGCGAACCGCGCTTCGATCCGAACTCCGGCTTCACGCGGCTGCAGACGGTCGCGATCTCGCAGGCCTCGGCCGATCAACGTGCTGGCCGCGCCGGCCGCGTCGCGGCGGGGCGCGCCTATCGCCTGTGGCCGCAGAGCCAGCGCCTCGATCCGGCGCGCAAGCCGGAATTGGAACAGGTGGAATTATCCAGTCTGGCGCTCGAGCTGGCTGCCTGGGGCACGGACCGCCTGCCCTGGCTGGATGCGCCGCCGGGCGGCAATCTCGCGCAAGCGCGCGAGCTGCTGGAACTGCTCGGCGCGCTCGGTGCCGACCGACGCATCACGCCGCTGGGCCGCGAGATGCTGGAGCTGGGCGCGACGCCGCGTCTGGCCGCCGCCGCGCGCCGCGCGCCGGTACGCGATTCCGCGCTGGTCGCCGATCTGCTTGCGGCGCTCGATGCGCGCAGTCCGCTACGTGGCGATGCCGGCCGCAGCGACGATTTCCGTCTGCGCATCGCTGCGCTGCATGCGTGGCGGCGCGACGGCGCCCGTGGCGCGCGCGAGGCCGACAGCGGCGCGCTCGCCGCGCTCGAGCAGGCCAGCGGTGGCTGGCGTCGGCGACTGCGCAGCACCGCGGCCGCGCGCGAGGTGCCTGATCCGCTGCGCATCGGCGATCTGCTGCTGCATGCGTTTCCTGATCGCGTCGCGAAACAGGATCCGGCCAATCCGCGTCGTTACGCCCTGTCCAACGGCCGTGGCGTGCGCCTGCACGACAACACCGCGCTCTATGGCGAGCCCTGGCTGATCGCGCTGGACCTGCGCTTCGAGGACAAGGACAGCCTGATCCTGTCGGCCGCGCCGTTCGATCCGGACCTGCTCGAACGCGATTTTCCCGAGCGCTTCGCGAAGGTGCGCGCGGTGCGCTGGAACACGGCCAAGCGCGCCGTCGAGGCCTTCGAGGAGCACCGCTTCGCGGTGCTGGTGCTGAGCCGGCGCCAGGTCGCCGTGACCGCGGCCGATGCCGTGCCGGCGTTGATCTCGGCTGTGCGCGATGCCGGTCTCGACGTGCTGCCGTGGAGCGACCACGCGCGCGAACTGCGCAACCGCGTGCAGGCGCTGCGCGCATGGTGCCCGGACCTCGGCCTGCCCGATCTGTCCGATGACGCCCTGCTCGCGACCCTGGACGTCTGGCTCGCACCGTATCTCGGTGGCAAGTCGCGCATCGACGCGCTGCGCGCCGAAGAACTCTCGCAGGCACTCAGCGCCATGCTCGACTTCGAGCAGCGCCGAAGCCTCGACGCGCAGGCGCCGGTCAGCATCCGCGTGCCCAGCGGCAACGAGAAGCGCATCGACTACGCCGCAGGTCAGCCCGTGCTTGCGGTCAAGCTGCAGGAATTGTTCGGTCTCGCCGACACCCCGCGCATCGCCCAGGGTCGCGTGCCTCTCACCCTGCACCTGCTCTCTCCCGCGCAGCGCCCGATCCAGGTCACGCAGGATCTCAAGGGCTTCTGGGAGCGGACCTATCCTGAAGTCAGGAAAGAGCTCAAGGGACGCTACCCGCGCCATCCCTGGCCGGATGATCCGTGGACTGCGGCGCCGACGGCGCGCGCAAAGCCGCGTGGGACTTGAGCAACGACCTTCATCGTTGCTTGGCTGCAGAATGCAGCAATATGCCGCTTTACAAAATGTACCTCGAGTGATCCTCGTCCTTCACGAGCTCGCCGAGGTGCGCATCGACATAGGCCGCATCGACGCGGTAGTGCGCGCCGCTCTTGTCGGGAGCTTCGTAGGAGATCGAGTCGAGCAGGCGTTCGAGCACGGTATGCAGACGCCGCGCGCCGATGTTCTCGGTGCGTTCGTTGACCTGGAACGCGATCGCGGCGAGTCGTTCGACGCCGTCCTCGGTGAATTCCAGGGTCACGCCTTCGGTCGCGAGCAGGGCGCTGTATTGCTTGGTCAGCGCGTTGTGAGGCTCGCGCAGGATGCGCACGAAGTCGTCGCTGCTGAGCGCGCCGAGTTCGACGCGGATCGGGAAGCGACCCTGCAGTTCGGGGATCAGGTCCGAGGGCTTGGCGAGCGAAAACGCGCCGGAGGCGATGAACAGGATGTGGTCGGTCTTGATGACGCCGTACTTGGTCGACACGGTCGAGCCTTCGACGAGCGGCAGCAGGTCGCGTTGCACGCCTTCGCGGCTGACGCCGGCGCCGTGCCATTCGCCGCGCTGGGCGACCTTGTCGATCTCGTCGATGAAGACGATGCCGTTCTGCTCGCAGTTGCGCAGTGCTTCGGCCTTGAGCTCGTCCTCGTTGAGCAGCTTGCCGGCTTCTTCCTCGATCAGGATCGGCCAGGCGGCCTTGATCGTCAGCTTGCGTGCCTGGGTGCGGCTGCCGGCGAGGGACTGGAACATGCCCCGCAATTGCTGGCTCATTTCCTCCATGCCTGGAGGCGCGGCGATCTCGACGCCGAGGTTCACGCTGGTCTCGAGATCGATCTCGCGATCGTCGAGCTTGCCTTCGCGCAGCTGCTTGCGCAGCTTCTGGCGCGTATCCGAATCCGTGCTGTCGGCGGACGGCTTTTCCCAGTTCGTCGCGCGGCGTGGCAGCAGCGCATCGAGGATGCGTTCCTCGGCGCGGTCCTCGGCCGTGGTCTTGATGCGTGACTTGGCCTGCTCGCGTGTCATCTTCCAGGACATGTCGGCGAGATCGCGCACGATCGATTCCACGTCCTTGCCGACGTAGCCGACCTCGGTGAACTTGGTTGCCTCGACCTTGATGAAGGGCGCGTTGGCCAGGCCCGCGAGGCGCCGCGCAATCTCGGTCTTGCCCACGCCCGTGGGGCCGATCATGAGGATGTTCTTGGGCGTGACTTCCTCGCGCAGCGAGGGCTCCAGCTGCATGCGGCGCCAGCGGTTGCGCAGCGCGATCGCGACCGCGCGCTTGGCCGCGTGCTGGCCGACGATGTAGCGGTCGAGTTCGTTGACGATTTCGCGGGGAGTCAGTTCAGACATGCGCTCGGATCGGTTGATGAAGTTCTGACGGGCTGACGGAACGCTTCTGTCGCTCGCGTCACGCCGCGTTGCCGCCACCGGCGCCGTCGAGTTCCTCGATCGCGATGGAATGATTGGTGTAGATGCAGATGTCGCCGGCGATCTTCAGCGCGCGCTCGACGATGCTGCGCGCGTCCATCTCGGTGTTCTCGAGCAGGGCCTTGGCGGCGGCCTGGGCGTAGGGGCCGCCCGAACCGATCGCGATCAGGCCGTGTTCGGGTTCCAGCACGTCGCCATTGCCGGAGATCAGCAGCGAGCTTTCGCGATCGGCCACGGCGAGCATGGCCTCGAGCCGGCCGAGGCGGCGGTCGGTGCGCCACTCCTTGGCCAGTTCCACCGCGGCGCGGACCAGCTGGTTGCCGTGCTTGGACAGTTTGTCCTCGAACAGTTCGAACAGCGTGAAGGCATCGGCCGTGGCGCCGGCGAAGCCGGCCAGCACGTCACCGCGGCCGAGGCGGCGCAGCTTGCGCGCGTTCGATTTGACGACGGTATGGCCCAGCGTCACCTGACCGTCGCCGCCGATGACGACCTTGCCGTTGCGCCGCACCGACACGATGGTGGTGGCATGAAAACTGTCCGCCATGAAGCCTCCCGGAAGCGAACCGGGAACGTAAGGCCGACCGCGGCGTGAAACAAGAGCCGGCGCGCTGGCGCCGGTGCCCGGCCCGACTGCCTTCGCAGTCCGGCCGGGTGATTGGCCAGGAAGGTCGTCCGCTCAGGCGCTGGCGCGGCGCGGCGTGCGGGCAAGCCGTGCGAGCAGCTTGTCGGTGCCGTCCCACAGACGCCTGCGTGCGGTCAGGCTGCCGATGGCCGCCTTGCGCACGGTCTCGACGAGTTCGGGCTCGCGCTGCAGGGCGCGGCCGATGATGGCTTCCGCCGCCGGGCCGTGTGCATCGCCGTCGAGTTCGATGTGACGGTCGAGGTAGTAGACGAACGAGGGCGCTTCGAGGCGATCCAGTCCCCAACTGTCGAGCAGGCGCTGGAACATGCCCGGAATCACGTTCTCGCGGCCATAGAAGAAATTCGCCATGACGACCAGCGTGCGCTCGCCGATCGCAACGCGCAGCGTGTTGGTGACGAAGTCGATCACGCAGGTCGGCGCACCGACGCGGCCCAGCGCGTTTTCGACGGGCACGCGCTCGCGGACCAGCGACAGGAACTGCTGGAACGGCCGGGTGTCGGCGCCGACTTCCCGCATCGCGGCGAGGTAGAGATCCATGTGGCTGATCGGATGGCCGTCGGGACCGGTGTCGGTCTCCTCGGCCAGGATGATCTCGTTGATCAGGTGCGCGGCCTCGATGTCCGGCGGCGGCATCCACGGCAGTTCGACGCAGGTCAGGTCGCGCTGCAGGCGTTTGGCCAGGGACATGAAGTCCCAGACCGCATAAACGTGGACCTGCATGAACGCACGCAGCGAATCGATGTCGCGGATCGCATCGAAGACACGGTGCGTATGCAGGGCGTCGCGCAGTTCACGCACATCGGGCGTGAACACCTGATCGAGTAATGCGGACACGGCTGACTCCTTCTATGGGTGCGCGGAACCGCCGGACGCCGCCACGGCATCCGGTGTCGCGCGTTACTGCTCGGTACGTCCCCTGACGGTGTGTCCCCTGGTGAATTCCCTGCTTGCATCACTTCTGTCGGCGTGCTGTCCGGTCCCTGCGCGCACGCACGGCGCACTGCTGCGCCGCGGTGCTCAGCTGTTCTGGTAGAGCGGATACAGACTGCTTTCCTCGCGCTGGATGCGCTGGACCAGCAGCGCACCGACGTTGCGGTAGTCGGCCAGGAAGGCGCCGCGTTCGGCCGAGCTGACCAGCGGATGCTGGTATTTCTTGACGAACTCGATCACGCCGCGTGCGATCGCATTCATTTCGCGGCGGAAGTCGCGGATCAGACTGAAATTTTCCTCGTCGTCGCGCAGCGTGTACTCGACGTAGTTGTAGAACCGCACGTTCTCGGCGAGGAGATGCGCTTCGAGCTGCGACTTGAACGTAAGCAGCTGCGACGGCAGCAGGTCCCAGCGGTCGCGTTCGGGCAGCATGCCGATCTGCTCGTAGGCATGCACGAGTTCGCGGTGATCGTGGGTCAGCTGCGGGACGAGCTGGGCGTCGAAGCGCGGCGCGGGCGGATTGACGTTGGCCAGCGGCCGGACCAGTGCCGGCTCGCTATGGACGGGCTTGCTGAACAGCCTGCGGATTGCAGCGAACATGCGAGCTCCCGGAACCCGGCCGCGGCGAGGGCGGCGGCCTTGGTGTCGATCCTAGCAGCATGTGAATTAAATGCAATCGTATACGTATTGCGTAAATTATCAAAATAAAAACGCGATATTGTGGATTGCTTCACGAGGCGGCTGAGCCGATGACGTGCCGTTTGCCGAGAACGCATCGATGCGCGGACCCTTCCAGGGAATTGCCGGGCAGATGCCCGCCGCGCCATTGCTTCTCGAGCGCCTTTGAGTCAAGGGAGCATGAAGAGTGGGCGCTCGGAACCACAGGTTCTGATCGCTCTGGACGCCCAACGGGTCCGACGGCCAAACGCTTAGCGTTTGGCGGGGTTGTGGAGATCGAGTGATCGTTCAGAACCACAGGTTCTGATCACTGCGAACGACCAACGGGCCGGGTGAAGAGTGATCGTTCAGAACCACAGGTTCTGATCACTGCGAACGCCCAACGGGCCGGACCAACGCGCAGCGTTGGCCCGGTTTGTAGGATCGGGTGCAGGGCACAGAAGCGGCCCCGGTGCCCCGCGGAACCCGTTCAGGTCGGCATGTACAGCGGATACAGGTTTCCTTCCTCACGCTGGATGCGCTGGACCAGAAGGCCGCCGACCGTGCGGTAGTCGGAGAGGAATCCGTGCAGCAGCACGTCCGGGTCGTGGTTGGCCTGATACTTCTTGACGAAGTCGATGACGCCGCGCGCGATGGTGTTCATCTCGCGACGGAAGTCGCGGATCAGGCTGAGGTTTTCCGCGTCGTCGCGCAGCGTCGACTCGACATAGTTGTAGAAGCGCACGTTTTCGGTCAGCAGGTGCGCTTCCAGGCGGGTCTTGAACGCGGTCAGCAGCGCGGGGATTTCGTGATAGCGGCGCGCCTCGTACGTGCGGCCGATCTGTTCGAACAGGGCGACGAGTTCCTGATGGTCGTTCTTCAGCGACGGCACCAGGCCGGAGTCGTAGCTCGGCGCGCGCGGTGGTGGAGCTATCCCCTGGCGCAACGTGCTGGTCGCCGGTGCGGGGGCGGGTTTGGCCGGCTGGCCGATCAGTCTGCGCAGCATGTCAAGCATGGGTTACTCCTGGGCCGCGGGTGCGGCGACCGGCAATGGCGACGACGCGGGCGCGCGGATGCGGCCCGTGGTTAGGGTGCAATCGGTGCCCGCGAACGGCTCCCTGCAGCGCGTTCGGGACGGAAAGTGGCTGAGTCAACAAGTGCGCACAGCGTACGCAATCGTATGCCAGAAAAATATGATCAAGACAACATATGACAGATGTGCACTTATGTCTTTGCGGCAGCGACCGCGACTGCGGCGCAAGGTCGCAGCGGCTTGAACATTCCATCATGCATGGTATGTTTTGCTGGCACACGGTGGAGCACGGCATGAACTCCTGGCTAGTTGCGGCGGCGCTCGCCGCGTTCGCGACCTTCGTGATCCACGCCGTCGTCGGGGGGCGCCTGATTGCGGGACCGCTGCTCGCTGCGCGCGACCTCGCGCGGATTCCGCGCCTGACGGCCTACTACTGCTGGCATATGGTCACGATCCTTCTGCTCGCCATGGCGCTTGCGTTGGCCTGGGCCGCGCGCCACGAGAATCCGCCTCTGGTTGCGCTCGTGCTGCTGCTTGCGGTCGCGTTCTCGGCGCTGAGCCTTGGCCTGGTCGCGGCCTACCGGGTAAGTCCATGGCAACTGCCGCAATGGTCGCTGTTCCTGCTCGTCGCTGTGCTCAGCGGCCTCGGCCTCGCCTGATGGCGCGCCGGACCGAAGCCGACTGGATCGCGGTCGGGCTGGACCTGCTCGCCGAGCACGGACATACCCGCCTCACGGTCGCGGACCTGTGCGCACGATGCGGCCTGACCAAAGGCTCGCTCTACCACCATTACCCGGACATGGGCGCGTTCCGCACTGCGCTGCTCGGCGCGTGGCGCGAACGCAATACCGAACGGCTGATCGCTCAGGCCGAGCGCGAGACCAGCACCGAGGAAAAGACGCGCGTGCTCGACCGTCTGGCGCAAGCGCTGGATCTGCGCCTGGAGCGCGCCGTACGCAACTGGGCCGCGCACGACACCGCCGCACGCGCGGTCGTGCAGGCTGTGGATTGCCAGCGCATCGACTACCTCGTGCGCCTGTGCCGCGAGGAAGGCGGCAGCGCCGCCGACGCGCGTGACCTCGCGGCGCTGACCTATGCCATGTACCTGGGCCTGCAGCAGCTGTTCGGCGCCGACGAACAGGCTGCGCTGCGCCGGCTCATGCCCAAGGTCGAATTCGTGCTGCCCGGCGGTCTGCGCGCGACCGCCACCACGGCGGAACGCGAATGAGGCCACTCGACGCGTCGCGCATCGCCGGCACGAGCCTGCTCGCCTGGCGCAATCTGAGCCATGACCGCGCGCGCTTCGTCGTGACCCTGGTCGGCGTGCTGTTCGCCGTGTTGCTCATGGGCGTTGAGCTCGGCCTGCTGCTGGGCTTCGCGCGCACGACCTCTGGTCTGGTCGATCACACTCACGCCGACCTGTGGGTCACGCCGGCCGGTACGACCAATGTCGATATCGCCGGACGCCTGGACGAGCGCCGCCGCTTCGAGGCGCTGGCCGTGCCCGGTGTGGAAAGCGTCGAGATGCTGATGATGCAGTTCGCGTTCTGGCGCAAGCCCGACGGTGGCACCGAGAGCGTCAGTGTGGTCGGTTTCAGCCTCGCCGGCGGTCAGGCCCGGCCGTGGAATCTTGTCGAAGGAAGCATCGAGGATCTCAGGCAGGACGATGCCGTCATCATCGACCGGCTCTATGCCGGCAAGCTCGGTGTGACGGCGCTGGGGCAGACGGTCGAGATCAACAATCGGCGCGCGCGCGTGGTCGGCTATACGGCCGGCATCCGCACCTTCACGCAAAGTCCCTACGTCTTCACCACGCATCGCAACGCGCAGCATTTCACGTTCTTCCGGCCGGACCAGACGACCTACCTGCTTGTCAGCCTTCAGCCGGGCGCCGACCGTGCCGCCGTGCGCGACGCGCTGCAGGCGCGCCTGGGCCGCGTCGACGTCTGGTTCGCGCACGACTTCGCGCGTGCGGCACAGCGCTACTGGCTGATCACGACCGGCGCCGGCTCGGCGCTGCTGCTCGCTGCCCTGCTCGGCCTCGTCGTCGGCATCGTCATCGTCGGCCAGACCCTGTATGCGACCACGGTGGACCGTCTGCCGGAATACGCGACCCTGCGCGCGATGGGCGCGCCGAACGGCTACCTGCACCGCGTAATCCTCAAGCAGGCCGCAATCAGCGCCGTATTCGGCTTTGCCGGCGGCATGGTGCTGGTCGGGCTCGTCGTGCTGGCCAGCGCCGGCAGTACCGTGGCCGTGGCGATGCCCGCGGGCCTCATCGGTGTCCTGGCGGTGCTGACCTTGTGCATGTGTGCGCTTGGCGCGCTGGTGTCGATCCGACGCGTCACGCGCATCGATCCGACCTCGGTGTTCCAGTGACGGCCGTGCTGCAGCTCAGCGACGTCGGCGTCACTTATGGACGCGGCGCGACGGCGTTCGCGGCGCTGCAGGACATCACCCTCGCGATCGAGCCCGGCGAGATGACCTTGCTGCTCGGGCCCAGCGGGTCGGGCAAGACCAGTCTGCTGCAGGTCATGGGCTGCCTGCTGCGGCCGAGCCACGGTCACGTGCGGCTGTTCGGCGAGGTGTTGGCCGCTGATCTCGGCGTCGAGGCGATGGCCGCCCTGCGGCTCGCGCATATCGGTTTCGTGTTCCAGCACTACAACCTGTTTCCGACGCTGAAGGCCTGGGAGAACGTCGCGATTGCGCTCGACATCAAGGCGCGGCCGCGCGCGACGCAGCGTGGCCAGGCGATGCAGCTGCTCGACCGCCTCGGCCTGGCCGACCGCGCCGAGCACTATCCGAGCGAGCTGTCCGGTGGTCAGAAGCAGCGCGTCGCCATCGCGCGCGCGCTGGCCGGAGGTCCGCGCATCCTGCTCGCCGACGAACCGACCGCGGCGCTCGACGGCAAGACTGGCCAGGGCGTCACCGCGGCCTTGCACGCGCTGGCGCACGACGAAGGTGTTGCCGTCGTCGTGGTCAGCCATGACCCGCGCGTGGAGCCGTTTGGCGACCGCGTACTGCATCTCGAAGACGGTCGGCTCGTCGACGATTGGCGACCGTCCCGGAGTTCCACATGAATCCTCTGCTTCCCCTGTCCTTGCCACGTCTGCTGCTCTGCCTGTCCTTCGCCGTCGGGCTCGTTGCCTGCGGCACGGATGCACCGCCGGTCGTGGGCGTGAAGCTGTCGGTCATCGCCGCCGGCGGCCTCGTCGAGCCCGATGGCCAGGAGCGCGTGATCATTCCGCAGATCTCCGGCCGTCTGGCCCGGGTGCTGATCGCCGAAGGCGACGCCGTGCGCGCCGGGCAGCTCATCGCCGAGATCGAGAACAGCGAATACCGCGCGGCATTGGCTGGTGCGAAGGCTGAACTGCAGCGGCGCGAAGCCGAACTCGCGCGTCTGCGCAGTGGCGCGCGACGCGAGGAAATCGACGCAGCCGTTGCGGCGCGCAACGAAGCCCTCGCGCTCGAGCGTCAGGCCGTCGCCGAGCGCGATCGACGCGAAGGTCTGGTCCGCAACAAGCTCATCGCCGCGGAAACGGCGCAGCAGGCGCGCGCCCAGGCCGACGCCGCGAGCGCACGCCGCGCCCGCGTCGATGCGGACCTCGCCCTGCTGCGCGCAGGCGCGCGCGCCGAAGACATCGCCGCGGCCGTGGCTGCCGTCGCAGTGGCCACGGCGGATCGCGACCGCGCCGAAGCGCTGATCGAGAAATCGCGGATCTACTCGCCGATCGACGGGCATGTGCTCAAGCGCGACCTCAGCGAAGGCGAGACCGTCGTCGCGCTGTCGCCGCTGCCGCTCGCGCGCATAGGCAACCTGTCGAAGCGCTTCGTGCGCGCTGACATAGACGAGCTCGACATCGGCCGGATCCGCGAGGGCCAGATCGCGACCATCGTCAGCGACGCCTTCCCGCAGCAGCAGTTCGCCGGCAAGGTCGTAACCGTGAGCCAGCGCATGGGACGCCGCAACTCGATTTCTGGCGATCCGGCCGAGAAACAGGACGCGAAGATCCTCGAGGCGCTGATCGAACTCGAGGGACAGCCGCCGCTGCCCGTCGGGTTGCGCGTGGATGTGCGCATCGCCGCGCAGTGACGTGGCGTCTCAGCTCCCGATCAGCGTGCCGTCCGCGTGCCACACGACATGGCCCGGATCGAACTCCGGTGTCTCGCAGACCTGGCCCCGTACACCGAAGCCGCAGACCGCCATGGCGCTTTCCACGAGCGGATCGAGCGCGAACGCGTGCTCGATCTCGCCTTCGTTGATCGCGGCGGTTATGAATGCGCCGAGGCCCAGGTCGGTCGCCGACAGGTAGAGCGTCTGCGACAGATGGCCCACGTCCAGCGTGACGACGCGGTAGGCCTTGGCGTGGTTGCGGTATTTCCAGAAGCTGCGCGCGAAGCGGGAGACAAGCACGACGAGCACGGGCGCGTTCGCGAACCAGGCCTGCGCGGCGACGCTGCGCAGGGCGAGGTCGGCAGCGGCGGCCGCGTCGAGCGCCTGCAGCGGCTCGAGGGCATGCTCCAGCGGACGGTAGTGATACAGCCCGCTCGCCAGTCCTTCCACGCGCTGCACCAGCAGATAGGCCTCGGTCGGGTGCAGGCCGCCGCCGGAGGGACTGCCGCGCTTGATCACTGCATGCGCCTCGTCGCCGTCGACGGCGAGCGTGCCGTGGGCGCCGAATACACGTTGCAGCATATGCGCGAAGTGAACGTGTGAAAGAGGCGCGGCCGAATCGAAATTGCGGCAGGTCGCGCGCCGGCGCAGCAGCGCATCGAATTCGCCGGGCTCGGGCCGTGGCAGGGCGATCTGCGCTTCCGGCGCGCTTCGCTGCTGGGTCGGGGGCGGCGGATCGCCGAGTTTGCCGATCAACTCGCGCAGGGTCAGGTAGCCGGTGCGCTGCGAGTCCTCGCCCGAACGCACCCCGTGCCAGCGGCTGAAATAGTGTTGGGCGGCCGACAGCGAACGCCAGTTCGCTGCGCGTAGCTGGTCGTCGCGCTCACGCACGGCCACGCCACTGGCCGCGTCGGAAATGAGCAGGCCCTTGTCGATAAGACCGCGCAGCAGCGACGCGCCGTGTTCCGGTTCGAGCAGGGCCAGCGTCGACCAGGCCGTACACGGAATCGCCGCAAGTGCGGCCAGTTCGCCCGGCGACACCTCGATTTCCTGCTGCAGATGCGGGGCCAGGGCGAGCAGCGACAGCCGCGTCCTCAGGCCGTCGCCACCCGCGGCCAGCGAATCCAAATCGAAGGCGAGGTCCTCGCGCGGCTCGATGATCAGGTTGGCGCAGCGGCGAACTTGCATGACGGGCTCCTGGGTGGACCCGTAACGCTAGCAGAGCCGGTGCACTCGCAGGGTGGCAATGCGCTCGCGCCGATGTCCGCTGATGGAAATGGCCCTGTCCGCTGCCGCGCTTCGCGGATCGCCGAGGCCAACTGTTTCAACACGTAATAACCGTGTTTTTCAGGGTTTTTGCCTGATTGTTGGCCCATCTCTTGCTGGCTACACTTGCCGGGCCACGGGTAGTGGCCTTCAGGGGGAAACCGCAATGGCAAGTCTTACGTCCGCACAAGCGGATGCGCTGCTCGACAAGTTGAGTTCGGACGACGATTTTCGCGCGCTGCTGCTAAGCGACCCGGCCAAGGCGCTGCAGCAGATTGGTGCCCCCGAGGAACTGGCTGCATGCTTTGCCAAGTGCAAACAGCTGGCCGAACCGGAGACCTTGAAGAATTCACGCGCGGTGATCCAACAACAGCTGGGCAGTACGCTAAGCGCGAATATTCATGATCTCAGAGCCGGCTGAGGCCGGTCGCTGTTCGTCAGCAAAGCCTCCACGCGCCGCTGCAGCGGCGCGGGAAGTTCTGCTTCCGGCCAGAGACGCAGGAATGCTGCCAGCTTTAGCGCGGCGACATCCGCTTTGCCAAGACGGTGAGCAAACTCCGCTTCGCTGAGCACGGCCAGGTTCGACTCGGCAATGTTCAGTGGCTTGAGCATTTCGTGGCCGTTGTATTCTGCGTAAGCACGGCCGCGATGTTGCGCGAGCCACTGCGCTTGGGCAGTCGCCAGCTCGAAGGCGCCGGCGGCGGCATGCGCGTCACGCAGTCCGACATGCAGCAAATACAACTCGGAACCATCGATTCGCGCGGTCAGAAGCATCAGGGCCGTGGCATTGTCGTTACTGGCGAGCGCAATCTGCGCCTTCGCTAGTGCTGCCATATCCGCCACATAGTGATAGTTCGCCACGTCTGCGTCATCTGCTACGCCGGCCAGCAGCTTGCGCGCGAGAACAGGATCACCGTTGCGCGCGGCGAGATATGACGCGAAGAACGTACCGAACAACGCCTGTTCGCGATCGTAGTTTTGCGGGTCGCCGAGCGCCTCGGCTTCGGAGCGGGCGTACGCTTCGAGCTGGCGGATAAACTCGGTGCCGGGCATTGCGATAGCCTGCAGCGACAGTTTGGAGCCACGATAGGTGCGTGCCGTGAGGGCGCTAATCGGCTTAGCTGCCGCTTCCGCTTCGTCGGCGCGCTTGAGCGCCTCGCGCCAAAAGCCCTGGTCAATCGCCAGCGCGATGCGCTCGCGATGCACCTGTATGTCGTTGCTCGGGATGCCGCTGGTACGCATCCCGGCGAGCTCTTTTTCGGCGTCCGCAAAGCGTCGCGGGATTGCTGCCGCATCGATATAGCGTATTCCGCCGAGTCCCGCCGCATTCATTTCCTTGGCTCGCTGTAAATGGATCTGTGCCTGCGCAGGGTTGTCGTTGGCGAGATGCAATGCACCCAGAAGGTAATGCGTATTTCCGCTACGCGGATAGTGCGGTGCTACCGCTTTCTCGGCGATACGGATCGCCTCGGCGAAACGCCCGTCATAGACGTAGATGAAATGCGCGAGGTTGGCGAATGCAGCGTAGTGGTCCGGATACATCTCCCCGAGCAAAACCCATTTCTTCTGCATATCGGCCGGCTTCGCAAAGGTCGCCGCAAGAGCGTCCATATAGAGCTGCTCTCGCACTGGCAGGCGATCGCGCAATGTCCCGGCGCGTTCGATGTCCGCTTTTGCCCGAGCGCGATCGTCAGAGCCCAGGCGCAGCGCCGCGCGCCCCGTATAGGCGAGGGCGAAATTCGGATCGAGTTGAATCGCCTGGTCGTACAGACTCAGCGCAGCATCGCCACCGCCACTTTCGGTCGCTGCTTTGCGCGCCAGCGAATACGCGCGCAGCGCATCCAGGTTGTCGGTGGTGACTTTGGCCAGCGGCGCGCTGGCTGCGGCGACCGAGGCCACGGATTCGCCGAAACGGCTGCGCAGGCGCTGATTGATCGTGTCGATTGAAACCAATACCGAATCGATACCCACGCCTTCGGCCGAATCGGTGTACACGGTGGCCTGGCTCTTCGGATCGATGATCTCGGCACTGACGCGCAGCCTGCCGCCGACTTCGGAGACGCTGGGCAGGACGAACGCGCGCGCACCTTCGCGCAGCGCGATCTCGGCGCCGACTTCGCGGTCGATTCGCGTCTGCGCGGGGTCGCGGCGCATGCGCCGCACCGCGTCGCGCACTTGCAGATCGGAGACGATATTCACGTAGCGCGACTGTTCCACGCTGAGGCGCAGGGCTGTGCGCAAGGTGTCGTCGAAGGCGGCCTGTCCGGTCAGGTTCTGCAGATCGCCGAGTACGACCCAGTCGCGTTCGGCAAACGCGATCGCCGCTGGCGGCCGCAACAGCAGCCACAGGCCGAGCACGATCACCGCCGCGGCGACGCCGGCTTCGATGAACATGGTGCCTGGACGGCGCCACCAGGGCACTTCGCGCCAGGCCTTGCCCGAATACGGCGGCACGCGTAGCGGCGCGATGCCGGCTTCGCCGACTTCGTAGACGACCAGCGGCTCGGGCACGCCCTTGAAACGATAGCGGCCGTGGTTGATCCAGCGCGTGCGGTCGGCATTGGCGCCGAGTTCGCCGTGGGCGCGCTGGGCCAGGCTCGCGGCGACGCCGGAAACCAGGATCTGGCCGGGCAGGGCCAGCGACGCGAGCCGTGCGGTGACCGGCTTGACCAGGCCTTCGACCTCCAGCGGCTTGGCGCCGTGGACCACGTCGGCGGGTTCGTTCTGCCACACCAGCACGTCGCCGACATGTACGCCAACGCGAGCGCGCACGGGGACTTTCTCGTCTTCGCTGAGGCGGATGAGCTCGCGCTGGTAGGCCAGGGCGAAGGTGATCGCATGGATCGGACGCTCGAACAGAATCAGGAAACCGTCGGTCTTGTCGATCTCCTGCCCCTGGTGCAGCAGCATGAGATCGCGCGTCAGCCGGTCGTGCCGGCGCAGCAGCGCCGCGGCATGCTGGTCGCCGAGCCGCTCCACCAGTCCCGTGGAATCGACGAGGTCGCAGAGGGCCAGCGTGCGCAGCAGCGGCGCGCCCTGACGGTGGGTCGATTGCGGTTCCGCGGGCGACACCAAGGCATTCATGCCCAGACTCCAGGACCGTACAGCAGCGTTTCCCCCGTGTCCCGGTGAGCCGGCAGTGAGCTGGCTACCACGAGACACGCCTTACAATGCTGAGGCTAGCGCAAAAGTGTACGCTGCTGGCTCACCAATGCGCACGCCATCGTCCGACAGGCTCGAATTTTCATGTTGCGGTGCAGCAATTTTCGGATGTGAGAATAGCCAGCTCCGGGCACCCGGGTGCGCTGGTCAGGCAATCACGCGATAGTTGTCGCCGCCTTCGCCCTTGACCAGATAGAGCGCGCAGTCCGAGTCGCTGTACCAGGCCGACCAGTCGGCGGTTTCATGGCACAGGCTGCCGCCGACGCTCGCGCTCACGAGCAGACCTTCGGCCGGCGCGTGAAAACGCAGTGCGCGCACGCCGTTGGTGATCTGGGCGGCGCGGTCGCGCAGTTCGTCCGCGTCGCGGACCTGCACGAGCAGCGCGAACTCGTCGCCGCCGAGGCGGCAGGGCAGATCGATTGCCGCCGCGGCCAGCTGCACTTCGCGCGCGACGGCGCGCAGCGCGATATCGCCGGTCAGGTGGCCGTAGTGGTCGTTGATCTGCTTGAAGTGATCGATGTCGACGAGCAGCAGGCCCAGACGCAGCGCAGTGTCGCGGCTGCGGCGCAGCTCATCGAGGTAGTGATACAGGCCGCGGCGATTGCACAGGCCGGTCAGCTCGTCGGTGCGCACGAGGCGTTCGGCCGTGGACAGCTGGGTCTGGGTCTGGCGCAGCGAGTCCAGCGTGACGAGCAGGTCCTCGTTGCGCCGCTTGAGGTTCTGGATCAGCTGCTGCTCGCTGGCCACGAGATAGGAGAACGAGCGGCGCATGAACTGGGCGAGCAGCGGTGCCTGGGTCTGCAGCAGGGATTCGAAGGCGGCATGTTCGATCACGCGCAGCACGCTGGCCTCGGCGGCGACCGCATTGGCGACGCGCGCGTGGTTGCCGATGAACAGAGCGAGTTCACCGAAGAACTCCCGCGCGCCGATCAGCTTGTCCGGCATGCCGTCGCCGAACTCGAGCTGGATGGTGCCGGACTCGATCACGAACATTGCGCGACCCAGTTCGCCCTTGCGGAAAATCAACTCGCGCGGCACGACTTCGCGGCATTCGCCCGTGCTGACGAACAGGGCGAGTTCTTCGTCCGAGAGTTGTCGCGGCAGGAAGGCGGGGCGGGTGCGCGCGAACGCGTTTCCGGTCGCGGCGGACTCCGCCAGCGAAGCTCCAGGACTGACCATGACCACGAAATCCCCCCCGGGACCGCTAGCTTGACAATCACGCATCTTACATCAGGCGCCCGCGTCGATCAGACGAGGGCGGGCCAGTCCGGCTCAGGCGCGCAGGCCGACCCCGCGCCGGAGCAGATACAGGCCGAACGCCCCTAAAACCGCGGCGGCCAGCAGCATGACGCCGTAAGCCACGCCAAGGCTGACGTCGCTGACCCCGAGCAGGCCATAGCGGAACGCATTCACCATGTAGACGATGGGATTGGCGAGCGACACCGTATGCCAGGGCTCGCCGAGGCTGCTGACCGGATAGAACACGCCGCCGAGATAGGTCAACGGCGTCAGGATGAAGGTCGGCACGATGGCGATGTCGTCGAATTTCTTCGCATAGACCGCGTTGACGAAGCCGGCCAGCGCGAACACCACCGCGGTCAGCAGGAATGTGCTCAGCGTGACCAGCGGATGGTGGATGCGGATATCGGTGAAGCACATCGCCACGCCGAGCACGATCGCGCCGACGATGAGGCCGCGTACCACGGCGCCGCTGACGTAGCCGGTCAGGATCACCCAGCTCGGCATCGGCGATACCAGCATTTCCTCGACATAGCGGCCGAACTTGGCGCCGAAGAACGAGCTGGAGATATTGCCGTAGGCGTTCTGGATCACGCTCATCATGATCAGGCCCGGCACGATGAAGTCGATGTAGCTTATGCCCGGCTGCATCTCGCCGATGCGGCTGCCGATCATGTTGCCGAAGATAAAGAAGTACAGCGTCATGGTGATCGCGGGCGGCAGCAGCGTCTGGCCCCAGATGCGCAGGATGCGCGCGATCTCGCGGCGAACGATGGTACCGAGGGCGACCAGATTGGCTTGGGTTTGCATGAGGGGCGCAGTGGAAAGGGAGGGAGTGAAGCGGCGTCGCGCCCGCGCGCCTGACCGCGGCGCGGCGGGAGAAACGCAATGTTGCGAACTTAAGCGGCCTTGCCGTGGTTGCCTTCGACCAGACGTACGAACAGTTCTTCGAGTCGGTTCGCCTTGTTGCGCATCGAGGTAACCGTGACGCCGCGCGCGCTGAGTGCGGCGAACAGCGAATTGAGGTCATGCGTGCGCGACATTTCGGCTTCCAGCGTATGTGCATCGACCGGCGTCAGGCGCACGCCGTCGACCTGCGGCAGCTCCGCCGGCATGTTCGCCACATCGAGCACGAACGCCTCCACGTCGAGTTTCGCGAGCAGGAGCTTCATCGAGGTATTCTCGATGATGCTGCCCTTGTCGATGATCGCGATGTTGCGGCAGAGCTGCTCGGCTTCCTCGAGATAGTGCGTGGTCAGGATCACCGTCGTGCCGGCGCGGTTGATCTCGCTGACGAACTTCCACATGGAGCGTCGGATCTCGATGTCGACGCCGGCGGTGGGCTCGTCGAGGATCAGCACCCGCGGCTCGTTCATCATCGCGCGCGCAATCATCAGGCGCCGCTTCATGCCGCCGGACAGGGTGCGCGCGGACACGTCTTTCTTTTCCCACAGGCTGAGCTGGCGCAGGTACTGCTCCGCGCGCTGGCACGCCACGCGACGAGGAATGCCGTAGAAACCCGCCTGATTCACACAGATGTCGAACGGCGCCTCGAACTGGTTGAAGTTCAGCTCCTGCGGCACCAGGCCGATCAGTTGCATCGCACCGCCGCGGTCGTGATGGATGGAGCGGCCGAACACTTCCGCCTCGCCGCTCGTGGCGTTGACGAGTGACGAAAGAATGCCGATCAGGGTCGACTTGCCAGCGCCGTTGGGGCCGAGCAGGGCAAAGAAATCGCCGGGTTCCACCCGCAGGGATACGCCTCGGAGCGCCTTTACGCCGGTTGCATAAGTCTTGGTGAGATCACGCACTTCCAGCGCGGGGGCCGAGCTCATGGGCTGCAGGTTCCGGGAGGGGCGGGTAGTATACGGCCCCCTTGGATTCCGATTGGTTCCGTCCCGTGGCCGAACAGTTTCCGTTGCGCCTGGTCTCCAGCTACATGCTGGCCGCGGCCGTACGCCATCTCGTGTTCGAACGTGTCGACGGCCAGGCTTTCGCCTTCGCGCCAGGCCAGTTCATCCAGATCCACTTCCACTACGCCGACGGCAAGCCGACCAAGCGCAGCTATTCCGTTGCCACCGTTGGTGTCGGCGACGCCACGCCGGTGGCTCAGATCGAGATCGCCGTGTCCTACGTCGATGGCGGCGCGGCGACCGCGCTGCTGGCCAATCTGCAGCCTGGCGAAACCGTCAACGCAAGCGGTCCCTACGGCCGCTTCTGCCTGTTCGACAATGATGCGAACCAGCGCTATCTGCTGGTGGGCACCGGCACGGGCATCACGCCGTACCGCGCCATGCTGCCGCAGCTGCGCCGGGTGATCGCGGCGCGCGGCTGCGAGGTCAACCTGATCTTCGGCGCGCGCAACGAGCACGAGCTGCTCTACGACGCCGACTTCACCGCGTTCGAGCGTGAAGTGGCCGGGTTCCGCTACTACAGCTGCCTGTCGCGCGTGCCTCGCGCCCTTCCGCGCACGCAGGACCGCAGCGGACATGTCCAGGGCCTGCTCAACGAATTGCAGCCGAGCGCGGAAGGCGATATCGCCTATCTCTGCGGCAATCCGAACATGGTCGACGAAGCCTTCGCTCTGCTCAAGGACGCGGGTCTGCCGGTGCCGCACATCCGTCGCGAAAAGTACATTTCGTCGAAGTAGCGCGGCAGGTGGGTCGCGGTCCGCTGCCCGGCCGGGCACGATCGGTCGAGCGTGCTCAGCCGAGCATGCGCCGCAGCGTGTTGTCGCGGAAGTAGAAGTGATGCGCGAGCGCCGCCGCCGCATGCAGTCCGATCACGGCGTAGAAGACCTTGCCCAGCGCGACGTGTACCTCTTCGGTCCACTCGTGCAGATCGGCGTTGTTGGCGATGAGATCGGGCAGGGTGAAACCGGTCAGCGGAATCACCACCGCACGCTCGCCGCTCTGCGCAGAGATCAGGCCGAGCAGCGGCTGAACGATCAGGAACGCATACAGCAGCAGGTGCGTCGCCTGGGCTGCGAGCAGCACGAGCCTGCCCGGCGTTGGAAGTATGAGCGGCGTCGGACGGCTCAGGCGCGCGCCGATGCGTGGCAGCACGAGCAGGAAGATCAGCAGCCCGATGGCCATGTGCCACTGCATCACGACGGCGCGTGCCGGACGATCCGGCGCGAAGCCGCGCAGTTCCGCCGTCGCATAGACCGCAATCAGCAGCAGCAGCGTGCCCCAGTGCAGCATGCGCAGGAGAAGCGAATAGCGTGAAGCGGTAACGTCGTTCATGGCGCGATCCGTTGGCGGCAGAAGCAGTCGGCCAGATGGTCGTTGACCATGCCCGTAGCCTGAAGGAAGGCATAGCAGATCGTCGTGCCGACGAAGGTGAAGTCGTACTTGCGCAGCGCCTTGCTGAGTCGGTCCGACAGCGGGGTGCTCGCCGGTACATCGCCGCGGCCGAGTGGCCGGTTGTCGATCGGCTTGCCATCGACGAACGACCATAGGTATGCGTCCAGGCTGCCGTGCTGCTGCTGTACGGCTTGTGCGGCCAGCGCGTTGCGCCGTACGCCGTAGACCTTGAGCCGGTTGCGCACGATGCCCGGATCGGTCAGGGCGCGCTCGAGTTCCTTGTCGCCGAGTCGCGCGCAGCGTTCGATGTCGAAATCGTGGAAGACGCGACGATAGTTGTCGCGCTTCTCGAGAATCGTGCGCCACGACAGGCCGGCTTGCGCGCCCTCGAGGCAAAGGAACTCGAACAGTGCGCGGTCGCCGTGCAGCGGGCGGCCCCATTCCGTGTCGTGATAGTCGCGTTCGCTGTCGCTGCTGTCGGCCCAGAAGCAGCGCTTGACCGGCGCCGGACTCACGTGCGGACCTGTTCCAGCCAGTTGTCGAGGTTGTAGTAGTTCGTCACCCGGCAGATCTGGCCGTCGGCAATCTCGAAGAACGCGCCGCCCGGCAGTACGTAGCGCTGGCCCTGGGCCGGCGGCAGGCCGTCGTCGGCGACGAGATATTCGCCGTGCACCACATACTCCGCGGCGGCGCGCGAACCGTCGGCATTGGCCATCACGACGATGTCGCGCAGCTGTTCGCGATAGCAGTGCTGCATGCGCGAGAGGAAGTCACGGAAGGCTTCGCGGCCGTTCTCGCGCCGGCCCTGGTTCACGTCGTGACGCACGTCGTCGCTGAGACAGGACAGCATGCCTTCCCAGTCGGCGCGGTTGAACGCCATGTAATAGCGCAGCAGCAATTCGGTCGCGCGATCCATTGCGCGCACACCGTCGATGATCATGAAGCAGCTCCGGCCGGCACGGCTGCCGGGACGATACACGGGAAGCCAAGCATAGCTGCCGCGCGCTACGGTTGCAGCCTTTAAGATCGGCGGTTTACGCGAGGCGCCGCGTCATGTCCGAATCTGCTTCCCGCCGCGGCGCGTTGCTCGCGCTGGCGGTGCTGACCCTGGTCTGGAGCTACAACTGGGTCGTCATGAAGCAGGTGCTGCAGTATTCGGGACCGTTCGAGTTCGCCGCGATCCGCGCCGTGCTCGCGACGCTGGTGCTGTTCGCGGTGCTGGCGCTGCGGGGAGAATCGCTGCGGCCGCCGCCTTTGCGGCCGGCGATCCTGCTCGGGCTTGCGCAGACCACCGCCTTCCAGGGACTGGTGCAATGGGCGCTCGTCGACGGTGGCGCGGGCAAGACCGCGCTGCTCGCCTATACCATGCCGTTCTGGCTGTTGCTGCTGGCCTGGCCGCTGCTACGCGAACCACCGGACCGGCGCCGCCTCGCGTTTGCCGCGCTCGCCGGGCTGGGCCTGGTGTTCGTGCTGCAACCCTGGAGCCGTCTCGACGCGCGCCTCAGCGCGCTGCTCGCGCTCGCCAGCGGACTGGCCTGGGCCTTGGCCGTGGTGATCTCGAAACGCGCGTTTGCCGACGGTAGCGTGACCGCGCTGCGCCTGACCGCTTGGCAGATGGGTTTTGGTGCGATCGGTCTGTGTGTCGTGGCGCTGCTCGTGCCGGAGCGTGCGATCGAGTGGAGCGCGCCCTTTCTCTGGGGACTGGCCTACAACGCCGTGCTCGCGTCGGGCCTGGCCTGGGTGCTCTGGGCCCTGATCGTGCAGCGGCTGCCGGCGACCGTGGCTGGCATCGTCAGCCTTGCCGTGCCGCTGTGCGGCGTGCTGCTGGCCTGGCTGCTGCTGGGCGAGCAGCCCGACGCCTGGGAAGGCGTCGGCATGGTGCTGATCGGCGCGGCGTTGATCGGCATCAGCCGCGCGCCGCCTCGGTCGGCTTAAGTATTCATCCAGGGCAGCGCGTCGAGATCGACGTTGCCGCCGGACAGCACGACGCCGACGCGCTTGCCGGCAAAATGCTGCGGATGGCGCAGTATCGCCGCGAGCACCGTTGCGCTGGACGGCTCGACGATCTGTTTGAGGCGCTCCCAGATAAGGCGCATGGCAGCGACGATCTGCGCTTCGCTGACCGGCAGCACGGCGTTCACGTTGTCGCGCATCAATGCGAAGTTGATCTCGCCCAGCGTGCCGCGCAGGCCGTCGGCAATGGTCTGCGGCACGATGTCGGTGAAGCGCTCGCCGCGCCGGAAGGACTCGAACGCATCCGGCGCACCTTCGGGCTCGGCTGCATAGATCGCGATGCCGGGGTTCACGCCGCGCGCAGCGATCGCGCAGCCGCTGCTCAGGCCGCCGCCCCCGACCGGCGTAATCAGCACGTCGACGCCGCCGCTCTGCTGCAGCAGTTCGAGTGCCGCCGTACCCTGTCCGGCGATAACGCGAGGGTCCGCATACGGATGCACCAGCGTCGCGCCGGTCTGCTGCTGGACCCGCGCCGCGGTCTGTTCGCGCGCGGCGATGGTCGCGGCGCAGTGATGCAGGTGCGCGCCGTAGCGTTCGATCGCGGCCAGCTTGGACTTCACCGCCCCTTCCGGCACGACGACGTGGCAGAGAATGCCGCGGGTAGACGCGGCCAGCGCGAGCGCGGCACCGTGGTTGCCGGAGGAGTGTGTCACGACACCGCGCTGCGCTACGTCGTCGGGCAGTGACCAGACCGCATTGCAGGCCCCGCGGAATTTGAACGCGCCCATGCGCTGCAGGTGCTCGCACTTGAAATGCAGTTCCGCTCCGGCGAGATCGTCCAGGCTGCGCGAGCGCAGCAGCGGCGTGACCTGGGCATGCGGCGCGATGCGCGCGGCGGCGTCGCGGATGTCGGCGAGGGTGAGGCGATGCGGGGTTTCCATGGGGCGGCGACGATACAGACCGCGGCTGCGGCATGCTAGCCTGCGCCGCCAGCACTGCCGCCAGCCCCTTCATGTCCGCTTCCGACCCCGGCACCGTCCGACTCGCCGACTACGTGGCGCCTGCCTGGCGCGTCGTCGCGGCGGCGCTCGAATTCGACCTCGATATCCACGCCACGACCGTGCGGACGCGACTGCGTCTGGAGCGCACGACGGCTGCTGCGTCGCCGCTGCGACTGGACGGAACAGGGCTGCAACTGCGCGCGATACGCGTCGACGGCCGCGAGCTCCCGGCTGACGAATACCGTGTGGACGCCGACGCGCTGAGCGTGTTCGGCCTGCTGCGCGAGGCGGTGCTGGAGACCGAAGTGATCCTGGGTCCCAGCGCGAACAGCGCGCTGTCGGGCCTGTATCTTTCCGGCGACGCCGAGCGCGGCTTCCTGCTGACGCAGTGCGAGGCCGAAGGCTTTCGCCGGATTACCTACTATCCCGACCGGCCCGACGTGCTGGCACCGTTCCACGTCGTGCTGCGCGCCGATCGCGCGCGCTTCCCGGTGCTGCTGGCCAACGGCAATCCGGCCGGCAGCGGCGAACTTGCCGACGGTCGCCACTGGGCCGCGTGGGACGACCCGCATCCCAAGCCCAGCTATCTGTTCGCGCTGGTCGCGGGCCGGCTGGAACGGATCGAGCAGGCCTACGTCACCGCGGACGGCCGCGACGTCATGCTGCGCATCTTTGCCGAAGCCGATGCGATCGACCGATGCGCCTATGCGATGGACGCACTGGTTCGCGCCATGCGCTGGGACGAGCGCGAATACGGCCGCAACTATGACCTGGACGTGTTCCACATCGTCGCCACCCACGATTTCAACATGGGCGCGATGGAGAACAAGGGGCTCAACATCTTCAACGCGAAATACCTGCTGACCGATCCGCAGCGTTCGAGCGATGACGACTATGCCCACGTCGAGGCCATCGTCGCGCACGAGTATTTCCACAACTGGACCGGCAACCGCGTCACCTGCCGCGACTGGTTCCAGCTTTCGCTCAAGGAAGGCCTCACGGTATACCGCGAGCAGCAGTTCAGCGCGGACATGAATTCGGCCACGCTCAAGCGCATCGAGGACGTGCAGGTGCTGCGGCGTGCGCAGTTCGTTGAGGACGCCGGCCCGCTGGCCCATCCGGTGCGGCCCGTTGAATACAGCGCGATCGACAATTTCTACACGGCCACGGTCTACGACAAGGGGGCCGAACTCGTGCGCCTCGTGGCCGGCCGGCTCGGTGCCCCCGCGTGGCGTCGCGGCATGGACGAATACTTCCGCCGCCATGACGGCCAGGCTGCGACGGTCGAACAGTTTCTCGCCGCGCTCGGCGAAGCCAATGGCATCGACCTGATGCCGTACCTGGCCTGGTATGCCCAGGCCGGTACACCGCAGCTGTACGCCTGCGGCGAATACGACGTCGCGGAGCGGAGCTACCGCCTGACGCTGCGCCAGCACACTCCGCCAACGCCGGGTCAACCGCTCAAGCAGGCCCTGCCCATTCCGGTGCGCGTCGCGTTGCTCGGTGCCGACGGCCTCGCGCTGCCGTTGCCAGGCTGCAGCGGCGAAGCGGCGCGTACCGAGTGCGTGCTCGAACTCGCGACGCCGGAACAGACGTTTGTCTTCGACGACATCGCCGCTCCGCGCGTGGTGTCCCTGCTGCGCGGGTTCTCCGCGCCGGTGCGGCTGCACGCCGATCAGGGGGCCGAAGATCTGGCCTTCCTGCTGCGCCACGAGAGCGATGGCTTCAGTCGCTGGGAAGCCGCGCAGCAGCTAGCGCGATCGGCGTTGAGCGGTGTGCTAGCCGGTGACGCCGAGGTGCCGCAACTGCGCATCTGGTGCGACACCTTGGCTGAGCTGTTCACGGCAGACGTCGATCCGGCGCTGCTGGCCGAACTGCTGACGCCGCCGGACTACAACGAACTGGCGCAAACCTGTGATCCGTTCGATCCCGCCGCACTGCACAGCGCACGCGAAACGCTGGAGCAGACGTTGGCGCAGCGGCTCGGCGATGCGCTCGGTGCGCGCCATACCTTGTTGCTGCGTAGCGAGTCCGGCGGACTCGACGGCGCTTCGCGCGGCCGCCGGCGCCTGCTCAATCGCTGCCTGCGCCTGTGGCTGCGCATTGATGTCGAGCTTGCGCCCGAGGTTGCTGCGACGCGCTACGTTCTTGCCCCCAGCATGACCGAACGCCTGGCCGCGCTCGGCGGGCTGCTGGCGGAGGACGCGCCGCAGGCGCAGAAGGCGTTGCAGGATTTTGCGCGCCGCTACGATGCCGATGCCGTCACGCTCGACAAATGGTTTGCACTGCAGGCGACGGTGCCGCGTGCCGATACCGTGGAACGCGTGGCTGCGTTGCAGCAGCACCCGCGCTTCAGTCTGCGCAATCCGAACCGGGTATCGGCCTTGTTGCAGGGCTTCGCAGCGCGCAATCCCATCGCATTCCACCGCAGCGACGGTGCGGGCTATCGCCTGGTCGAGCAGGCGTTGCGCGACATCGACGCACTCAATCCGACCACGGCGGCGCGTCTGGCCACCACGTTGAAGGACTGGCGCCGTCTGGAGCCGCAGCGTCGTGCGCTCCTGCGCGCGAGCTTGCAACGCCTCGCTGCTGCGGAGACGTCGCATGATCTGGGCGACATCCTGCGCCGCAGCCTGGGCTGACGTCAGACCGCCTTAACGGTGGCAAGGCTACACTGCGGTGGTCGTCCGGTGCCGTTTCAGGAAACGAGTGAAGAGAAGTGAGAATCGAGTGGAGGCTTGACGAGCCATCCGCAGCCTCACTGGTGTTCACTGTTCTCCAGTCTCCGCTGCCCGGTTCAGGAAGCGAGTAAAGCAACAGTGAGAAACGAGTGGAGGCTTGACGAGCCATCCGTAGCCCCCACTAGTTATCTCACTCCGCTCCACTCTCCGCTGCATCTGGAGTGACTGCCATGCGTCGAATTCTCTGTTCCGTCCTTGCTTCCCTGGCCCTCGTCGGCTGCGCAAGTACTGGCTATTACCGTGAGGAAGGCGCCGCCGACTACTACTACGAGCGCGACTACAACCACGGTGGCGGTTACTACGCCGGTTACGGCGTCGGGCCGGGTTATTACGGTTTCTACGATCCCTTCTGGGGGCCGAGCTACTACGGCGCCAGCTATGGCGGTTTCGGCTACGGTTTCGGCGGCGGCTATTACGCGGGGGCATGGCCGTACTACAACTACTCGCCCTGGTACGACAGCTGGTGGGGTGTGGGCTACAACGACTGGTCCTGGCATCGCCATCAGCAGGCGCTGGCGCACCAGCGCGCGAATCAGGTGCGCAGCGAAAACGCCGCTGTCGCCGGATTGCGTGGCGGTGCGCCGGATCGCGATGGTGCTGTCGGCGTGAACCGGGGCCCCTCCCGGCTGGCAACTCCGCGCGGTGGCGCGGCCGGGCCGGACCGGTGGAACAACGCTGACGCGGCGCGGCAGCTTAGGACCGACACGGTCGATCCGTACTACGGCACACCGCGCGCACGTCGCGGCGAAGCCATACCACAACGCCAGCAGCCCCAGCTGGGTGTCAGGGAAGGCCCGCAGCGCATCCAGCCGGAAGGCAATGCCCCGGGTTTCCCCAGGCGTGAAAACAGGCCCGTCCGCACGGGTCCGGCATTCGACGAAGGTCGCCTGACCAGCCCGTCGATGCAGCGCGCACCGACGCCGATGCGGAGTTCCTCGCCGAACCTGGCACCGGCACCTGCCCGCCGCTTCGCGCCGGCCCCGTCAATGGATCGTACGCCGAGCTTCACGCCGGCCCCCAGCGCGCCGTCGCGCAGCGGTGGAGACAGCAACCGAACCGACCGACGTTAAAAAAATGGCCCCGGAGTGCGGGGCCATGCAAATCCGCGCGGGTCGGCGCGGAGGAGAGAGGTGGTTCAGGCGCTCAGGCGGCCCAGCGCTTCACTGAGGCGGGCAATGCGCGACGCCAGCGGAGCAACCAGCGGTTCCGCTTCGTTGGATGCCTTCTGGCAGCGGATGCTGGCGATCGCGAGTTCAAGCTTGCTCATCTCGATCAGCAGATCCACGCGCATGAACAGCGGGTTGACCTGAATCATCGGATCGATGGCGGCGTTCATGGCGGCGTTCCCCTGAATGTGTTCGGCGCGGGTTTTGTGATGCAGTTCGCGTGCCAGTCGCGGCAATATGCGCTCCTCGTCACGGTTGACGCATTTTTTCCGCCAGGTGACGGAGTGGGTCGCATCCTGACGTGGCCGAACACGTTCGTTCGCACACGCATAGTTCGATCGGCTTCACGGTTTGCTAATGCGGCACACGGATACTCTGCGGCGGCCCAAAACAAAAACGCCGCAGCTGCTTGCGCAACCTGCGGCGTTTACCGGTTACTGGCGCCCGGCACACGGTCCTCTTGGATTCCCCCTGTTCCTAAGACCGCCGGGCGCCAGCCTCTAGCCCCTGAGCTAGATACCTCACCGCAGCTGTCTTTGGTGCGTCCTCCCACCGACGCAGAGCCGGCCCCTGAATTCCGACTATCGACGTGCTCGCAAACGCCGCGCGTCGGTGGGAGTGCGAAAACGATAATGCAGGGGGCGTGCCAACTGCGCCTCGAATGACCTTACCGTCGCCGCGAAAGTCACCGATCGGCGTCGTACGGCTCGAGGCGCTAGAATTCGCGCCGTTTCCGCGTCCAGTGCTGGTCTGCCATGGATTACCCTCGTACGTTCGATGTCATCGTGATTGGCGGTGGCCATGCCGGCACCGAAGCCGCACTCGCATCCGCGCGCTGCGGCGCGCAGACCCTGCTGCTGAGCCACAACATCGAAACCGTCGGTCAGATGAGCTGCAACCCGGCGATCGGCGGCATCGGCAAGGGGCACCTGGTGCGCGAAGTCGATGCGTTGGGCGGAGCAATGGCCCGGGCGGCTGACCAGGCCGGCATCCACTGGCGCGTGCTCAATGCCTCCAAGGGTGCAGCCGTGCGCGCGACCCGCTGTCAGGCCGATCGCGCGCTGTACAAGGCGGCCATTCGCCGCATGATCGAGAGCCAGCCCAACCTGAGCCTGTTCCAGCAGGCCGTCGACGACCTGATCCTCGACGGTGACCGCATCGGCGGTGTCGTCACCCAGATGGGTCTGCGCTTTCGTGCCGCTGCGGTGGTGCTCACCGCCGGCACCTTTCTCGCCGGCAAGATCCATATCGGTTTCGCCAACTATGCCGGCGGCCGCGCCGGCGATCCGCCCGCCGCGACGCTGGCCTCCCGCCTGCGTGAACTCACGCTCGGCGCGGACCGGCTCAAGACCGGCACGCCGCCGCGCATCGACGGACGCAGCATCGACTACCGCGAACTCCAGTCGCAGCCCGGCGACGATCCGATGCCGGTGATGTCCTTCCTGGGCAGCATCGCCGAGCATCCGCGCCAGCTGCCGTGCTGGATCACCCACACCAGCGAACGCACGCACGACATCATCCGCGGGGCGCTGGACCGCTCGCCGCTGTACACCGGCAAGATCGAAGGCGTCGGCCCGCGCTACTGTCCGTCGATCGAAGACAAGGTCGTGCGCTTCGCCGACAAGAATTCGCACCAGATCTTCGTCGAGCCGGAAGGCCTCGATACGGTGGAAATCTATCCGAATGGAATTTCCACCTCGCTGCCGTTCGATGTGCAGCTGGAGCTGGTGCGCTCGATCAAGGGATTCGAGCAGGCGCACATAACGCGTCCCGGCTACGCGATCGAATACGACTATTTCGATCCGCGCGGGCTCAATGCGTCGCTGGAAACCAAGTCCATCGCCGGCCTGTTCTTCGCCGGTCAGATCAACGGCACTACCGGGTACGAGGAAGCCGCCGCGCAGGGTCTGCTGGCCGGGCTCAACGCCGCGCGCGCAACGCAGGGCAAGCCAGCCTGGACGCCGCGCCGCGACGAGGCGTATCTCGGCGTTCTCGTCGACGATCTCATCACCAACGGTACGACCGAGCCCTACCGCATGTTCACCTCACGCGCGGAGTACCGCCTGCAGCTGCGCGAGGACAATGCCGATCTGCGCCTGACCGAACAGGGTTTCGCGCTCGGCTGCGTCGACCAGGCGCGCTACGACACGTTCCGCACCAAGCGCGAGGCGATCGCGGCGGAAACCGCGCGTCTCGGCGCAATCTGGGCCGCACCCGGAAACGCACTCGGGCGCGCATTGGAAAGCACCTTGGGCGTGAGCCTCACGCGTGAAGCCAGCGCGCTGGATCTGCTGCGCCGGCCGGAACTGGACTACGCCAGCATCGTCCGTGTCGACGGCATCGGTCCGGCAGCCGCGGACGCGCGGGTCGCCGAACAGGTCGAGATCGGCATCAAGTACGCCGGCTATCTCGATCGCCAGCGCGACGAGATCGAACGCCAGCGCCGTCATGAAGACTCCGCCATTCCGGCCGCGTTCGACTACGCCGCGGTATCCGGACTGTCGGCGGAAGTCGCGCAGAAACTCATCCGCGCGAAGCCGCAGACCGTCGGCCAGGCGGGCCGCATCGCCGGCGTGACACCAGCGGCGATTTCCCTGCTGCTCGTGCACCTGAAGCGACGCGCGGCGTAGCGCGTCGGCCTCGTGTGCTCAGGCGGCGCTATCCGTGCGGCGTTTCCGCCGCACGGCGCGATGCGCAGCCGCTAGAAGCGGTAACCCAGTGAGACGCCGTAGGCCAGAGGGTCGATATTCACGGTGCCCACGCTGACGCCGTTGACGCGCGCGTCGGTATCGATGTCCATCCAGCGCAGGTCGACCGAGACCAGCCAGCGCTCGTCGATCGCGAAATCCAGTCCCGCGTGCGCAGCAGCGCCCCATGACTTGTCGAGCGTCAGCTGCGTACCGGCAAGCGGTCCGCGCTCGTTGACATCGAAGAATGCCGTGTAGTTGAGGCCGACGCCGATGAACGGCGAGACGCGGCCGGTCGGGTTGAAGTGATACAGCAGCGACAGCGTCGGGGGCAGATGCGACACCTCGGCCGCACTGACGCCGTTGAGGTGCACCTCGTGCTTGAACGGTGTCGCGGCGAGCAGTTCGATGCCCCAGTTCGGCGTGAGGAGACGCTCGATCTGGAAGGTCGGGCGCCAGTCGCCCGACACGTCGGCGCGCAGCGTGCCGCCGGCGAGCACGCCGTTGTTCGATCGCGGCTCGACTTGATGCAGGCCGACCTTGAAGGTCCAGTCTTCGGCGCTTGCGTTCGTGCCGCCCAGCAGCGAAACGGCGAGCAGTGCGAGTGTTGCGGCAGTTCGGGTATTCATCGCGATTACACCTTGCAGTTGACGAATGTAGGTATGTTCGCAGCGACGCACGATGCAACCCTTGATCCTGATCAAGCTGCGGCCACGCAGGCGCAAATGCGCGCGTCAGGCACTAGAATGCCCGCCCCAGCTCCCGTGACCGACGTGACGCTGCTGTTCAGCCAGGAAGATCAGGTTTCATGCTCACCATCGAACAGAAAATTGCCGAAGAAATCGTCGCGAAGCCGTCCCAGGTGCGTGCCGCCATCGAGCTGCTCGACGGCGGCGCGACCGTTCCATTCATCGCGCGCTACCGAAAGGAAGTTACCGAGGGACTCGACGACACACAGCTACGCAATCTCGAAGAGCGGCTGCGCTACCTGCGTGAACTCGAAGAGCGCCGCGCCGCGATCCTCGCCAGCATTTCCGAGCAGGGAAAGCTCAGTGAAGAATTGAAAAAAGAAATACTGTTGGCAGATACAAAAGCAAGATTAGAAGATTTATACCTGCCGTACAAGCCCAAGCGCCGCACCAAGGCGCAGATCGCGCGCGAGGCCGGGCTGCAGCCGCTGGCCGACGGCCTGCGCGAGGATCCGACGCAGAAACCCGAAGAACTGGCGCTGCGCTTCATCGACGCGGAAAAAGGCGTGGCCGACATCAAGGCTGCACTGGATGGCGCGCGCGCCATCGTGCTGGAAGAGTTCTCCGAGGACGCGGCGCTGGTCGGCGAGCTGCGCAGCTGGCTCAACGAGCGTGGCCAGGTACGCGCCAAAGTCGTCGCCGGCAAGGAAAACGAAGGCGCGAAATTCCGCGATTACTTCGATCATGCCGAACCGATCAAGGCGATTCCCTCGCATCGCATGCTCGCGCTGTTCCGCGCGCGCAACGAAGGCGTGCTCGACCTCGAACTGGAACCGACCACCGAACCCGACAACGGGCATGCGGAGGCCGAAGGCCGCGTCGCCGCGCATTTCGGCATCGCCCAGCGTGGCCGTCCGGCGGACGCATGGCTGCTGGAAACCTGCCGCCAGACCTGGCGCATCAAGCTGCATCTGCACCTGGCGCTGGACCTGTTCGGCAAGACGCGCGAGGGCGCCGAAGACGAGGCGATCCGCGTATTCGGCGACAACCTCAAGGACCTCATGCTCGCCGCGCCGGCCGGACCGAAGGTCGTCCTGGGCCTCGACCCGGGCATACGCACGGGCTGCAAGGCCGCCATCGTCGACGGTACCGGCAAGGTGCTCGCGACCGGCGTGATCTACCCGCACGAACCGAAGAACCAGTGGGACCAGTCCATTGCCCAGCTCGCGGCCTGGAGCCGCCAGTACGGCATCAATCTCGTGGCGATCGGCAACGGCACGGCCTCGCGCGAAACCGACAAGCTCGTCGGTGAGCTCATGAAAAAGGCGCCCGAACTCAAACTGGCCAAGGTCGTCGTCAGCGAAGCCGGCGCCTCGGTCTATTCCGCGTCGGAAATCGCGGCGCGTGAATTTCCCGAGATGGACGTGAGCCTGCGCGGCGCGGTGTCGATCGCGCGGCGCCTGCAGGATCCGCTCGCCGAACTCGTCAAGATCGAGCCCAAGGCCATCGGCGTCGGCCAGTACCAGCACGACGTGAATCAGGTGAAGCTGGCGCGTGCGCTCGACGCGCGGGTGGAGGACTGCGTCAACGCGGTCGGCGTGGACGTCAATACCGCCTCGGCGCCGCTGCTGGCGCGCGTCGCCGGGTTGTCCGCCTCGGTGGCCGAGAACGTCGTCAAGTTCCGTGACGCCAATGGCGCGTTCCGCACTCGTGAACAATTGAAGAAAGTGCCGCGGCTCGGCGACAAGGCTTACGAGCAGTGCGCCGGCTTCCTGCGCATCCCGGCCGGCGACAATCCGCTGGACGCCTCGGCCGTGCATCCAGAGGCCTATCCCGTGATCGAGCGCATCATCAAGGCCTGCGGGCGCGAAGTGAAAAGCCTCATCGGCGATGCGGGATTCCTCAAGACGCTGCGCGCCGAGCAGTTTACCGACGAGACCTTCGGCCTGCCGACGGTCAAGGACATCCTCAAGGAACTCGAGAAGCCCGGCCGCGATCCGCGTCCCGGCTTCGTCACCGCGACGTTTGCCGACGGTGTGGAAGACCTCAAGGACCTCAAACCCGGCATGGTGCTGGAAGGCCGCGTCTCCAACGTCGCCGCGTTCGGTGCCTTCGTCGACATTGGCGTGCACCAGGACGGCCTCGTGCATGTCTCGGCGCTGTCGACCAAATTCGTCAAGGATCCGCGGGAAGTGGTCAAGGCCGGCGACGTGGTCAAGGTGAAGGTCGTCGAAGTGGACATCCCGCGCAAGCGCATCGCGCTGACGATGCGCCTGGATGATCCGATTGGCGATGCGGCCAGTCCCGCCGGCGCCGGCGCGCCTCCGGGACAGCGTCGCGACGAGCGCGGGCCGCGTCGCGACAACGCGCCGCGCAGCTTCGGCCCCAAGCCCGGCAGCGCGCCGGCGCCGTCGAACAACGCCTTCGCCGATGCGTTCGCGAAGGCCAAGCGCAGCTGATAAGGTGCCCCGGACGCGGCGAATCCTTCGTCGATTCGGTGCGATACGTGGCACCGCTTTTCGCGCTTTCGCGCGTGAACGCTGCGCGCGATTTTGCCAAGACCAGCCGTCCGGCCCGCAGTACGCTGCCGGCCGGACGCCACGATGAGTGAAGCCCATGCGTTTTGAAGGCACCGATCGTTACGTCGCGACGGACGAACTCAAGCTCGCCGTCAACGCCGCCATCACCCTGCAGCGCCCGCTGCTGATCAAGGGTGAGCCTGGCACCGGCAAGACCCTGCTCGCCGAGGAAGTCGCCCGCGCGCTCGGTGCGCCGCTGATCGAGTGGCACATCAAGTCCACGACCAAGGCGCAGCACGGCCTGTACGAATACGATGCGGTCGCGCGCCTGCGCGACTCCCAGCTCGGCGAGGCGCGTGCCACCGACATTGGCAACTACATCGTGCCGGGCAAGCTGTGGCAGGCCTTCGCGAGCGAGACGCGCGCGGTCATGCTCATCGACGAGATCGACAAGGCCGACATCGAGTTTCCGAACGACCTGCTGCGCGAACTCGATCGCATGGATTTCCATGTCTATGAGACCGGCGCGACGGTGCGCGCGCTGCACCGCCCGATCGTGATGATCACGTCCAACAACGAGAAGGAACTGCCCGACGCGTTTCTGCGCCGCTGCTTCTTCCACTACATCCGCTTTCCCGACGCGGAGACGCTGGGCGCCATCGTCGACGTGCATTTCCCGGGACTCAAGCGCGACCTCGTGCACGAAGCGCTGACCGCATTCCTCTCGCTGCGCGATATGCCGGGCCTGAAGAAGAAACCGACCACGTCTGAGCTGCTGGACTGGCTCAAGCTGTTGCTGGCCGAGGATCTGGCCGTGGAAACCCTGCGCGAGCGCAATGCGAAGAAATCGATTCCGCCGCTCTACGGCGCGCTGCTGAAAAACGAAGCCGACGTACAGCTGTTCGAGCGCATCGCGTTCATGGCGCGCCGCGGCAGCTGAATATGCCTCGCCCCCTCTCCGGCCGCGTCGGAAGCCCGCCGGCGTGAAGGGAAACCGCAAGCGGTGTGACCACGCGATGCTCGCCCCGTCAGGCGACGCACTGGCTGAATCGCCATATTCGTATACAAGGCAGCAGGCATTGCGCCGCTGACTTCAGCCGCTCCTTCGGGTGAATCCGAAGGAGCGGCCTTCGAGGCCTACCGTGCGATCACTTCGGTGTGCGCTTGGAAATCACGTCGTACTTGGCAACAGCGCGGTCGTACAGAGACTTGGCTTCCGCATCGGCCAGCACGCTGATGCTGCCGCCTTCCTTCTTGGTCTTCACCACCAGGGTGCCCGCTTCGTCCCAGCCAGCGCGCGTCACCGCGTTCGGACGTTCGGCCATGGCCGGCACGCGTTCCTGCACGACGGCCATCGGCTTGCCATCGCGGTAGGCGTAAAAGAGATTCGTGCGGCCCTTGTCGCCGTAGTCGGTGATTTCGCGGATATAGCGCAGTCCGTTCTTGCCATCGAAGAAACCGTCCCACGCGGTGGTGCTGGCTTCATCCTCGCTGGCGCCCTGCGAGCGCTTCATGCCGCCGATCGCGCGTTCGAGACCGGCATATTCGGCATCGAGCTTTTCCGACGCGGTGGGCTCCGGCGTCATGACCACGTCGACCTTGGCCAGCGAGCCGCGCGTGATGACGGGATACTGGCGCGGCGCGACGTAGCGGCGCTCGCCGTCGAGGAGTTCGACGTTGAGCACGTACAGCGCGTTCTGGTCGATCTTGCCCGGCTCGAACGGCAGATTGAACTGAGCCGGCAGCTGGCCTGGGCTGGTCGTGCTCTGCGCAATGGTAATTTCCGGCTTCAGGCTGACGTTGGTCAGCGACAGCTTGAGCTGGGCGGTCGGACCGACTGGTGCCGGGACCTTGAGCGAAATCGTGCCGGTGACCGACGTCGGAGCAGGTGCCTGCGCTGCGGCCTTGGTCTGGTTGGCAGCGTTGTTGGACTGGCCGCAGGCGGCGAGGGCCAGACTGGCGATCAGCAGGGGGAGGACGAGCTTCTGCACGAGGGATCTCCGCAAACGTAGAATCGTGGCCGGCGCCGATGCGGCGGCATAAAGGCCGCGCAGACTAGCGATTTTAGCCGCCGCTGTCGCGAACCCGAAGGCCGAATCATGCCACCAACCGTGTTGCATAAGCGTTTAGCCGGACCTGCCCGTCAACCTGTGTCGTTGCCACCGCCGCGGTGTCGACGGCCCGGTGACGCGGGGGTGCTGGGACGGCGCCGGGCGGCGGTACCATGCTGATCCGCTTTTTCCTCTGGCTGCGCGGCCAGGGACTCAAGCCGGGCATCCACGAACTGCTGGCACTGCTCGATGCGCTACGTGCCGGGTTTTCGCGCCTGTCGCTCGACGAATTCCATGTGCTGGCACGGATTTGCCTGATCAAGGACGAAACCCAGTTCGATCGGTACGACCGGGCGTTCGGCAGTTTTTTCGCCGGTGTCGACGCCGCCGCGCAGCAGCTGTACGGGGATGTGCCGGCCGACTGGCTGCGGCGCGAGTTCGAGCGCGAGTTCACGTCCGAGGAGAAAGCCGCAGTCGAGGCGATGGGCGGGTTGCAGAAATTGCTCGATGAGCTGCGCCAGCGTCTGGGCGAGCAGCACGAGCGGCATCAGGGCGGTTCGCGCTGGATCGGCACGGGTGGCACCTCGCCGTTCGGCCATTCGGGCTACAACCCCGAAGGCGTGCGCATCGGCGGCCAATCGGGCCAGCGTCGCGCGGTCAAGGTCTGGGAGCAGCGTCAGTTCCGCAATCTCGACGACACGCGAGAACTGGGCACGCGCGACATCAAGCTCGCCCTGCGTGCGCTGCGTCGCCTGGCCCGCACCGGCGCGGACCAGGAACTCGACCTCGACGGCACGATCCGCGCGACCGCGCGCAACGCCGGCTGGCTGGACCTGAAGCTGCGCCCGGAACGGCACAACGCAGTCAAGGTGCTGTTGCTGCTCGACATCGGCGGGTCGATGGACGACCACGTACGCATTTGCGAGGAGGTCTTCTCGGCCGCGCGCGGCGAGTTCAAGCACCTGCAGCATTTTTATTTCCACAATTTCATTTACGAGCGACTGTGGCGCGACAACTCGCGGCGCTGGGACGTGCACCAGCCGACGCTGGACCTGATGCACAAATACGCCGCGGACTACAAGCTCGTCATCGTCGGCGACGCGAGCATGAGCCCGTACGAGATCACCGAACCCGGCGGCAGCATCGAACACCACAATCCGGAAGCCGGCGCCGTGTGGCTGGGACGGCTGACCGAACTGTATCGGCGCGCCGTCTGGCTAAACCCTGTCGAGCCGTCGCGCTGGGAGTGGACGCCGTCGATCGGCATCACGCGCGAACTCATGCAGGGGCGCATGTATCCGCTGACCCTGTCCGGCCTCAACGACGCGGTCGATTCGTTGCGCGGACGCTGATCCTGGCAGGCGGTTGAAAAACAGCCCGCTCGTGCGATCCAGAATGGGTCGCCCGAGAGTCGATCGCGTACGCAATCGAGAAAAGGGCACAAGCCCTCTTCGGGACACCCCGCTAACCTTCGGGCTTGCGCCGGATGCGCAGCTGATCGAGCGGGAACGTCGCGATGTCCATGCCGCCGCTGCGTCGCGGCTGGCCGGGCTTCGGTCCCCAGGCATGCGCGTAGATGACCTCGTAGGTCGCCGGCAGGCGGCCGTCCTCGCGCCGGAACGGCTCGTAGGCGCGTGCCACGGCCTGGGGACGCGACTTGCCTGTCAGACCACGCCGGCGCTGCACGTCGGCATTGGTCGCGCCGATCGCCTTGAGGTCGCGCATCAGCGCCGGGGCATCGGCATAGGTCAGGGTGAAATCGTCGCCGTCGAGCACCGGATCGCGAAACCCGGCCGCGAGCAGCGCGTCGCCGACGCGCTGGATGTCGGGGAATTGGCTGACGTGCGGCGCGCGGTCGACCTCTGCCCAGGCACTGCGCAGCTCATGCAGGGTCAGCGGGCCAAACGTGGACAAGGCAACAAATCCATCCGGCCGCAACACGCGGCGGAATTCGTCGAGCAGACCCGGCAGGTCGACGATCCACTGCATGCACAGGCTGGAAAACAGCACGTCGATGCTGGCATCGGCCAGCGGCAGCTGTCGCGCGTCGGCGCACACCCGCGCGAGCGGTCGCAGCCAGCTGCCTTCGCGGCGCGCCTGCTGCAGCATCGGCAGGGCCAGGTCCATGGCGATCACCTCGGCCTTGCGCCAGCGCTTGCGCAGCCGGCCGCTGGCGCGGCCCGGGCCGCAGCCGAGATCCAGCACGCGCTGTGGCGGCGTGGTCACGTAGTCGAGGCGTTCGAGCAGACGGTCTTCCACTTCGTGCTGCAGCACGGCGTGCTCGGCATAGCCGGCGGCGGCGCGGCCGAAGGCGCGGCGCACCTGATCGCGGTCGAACGGACTCATGCGGCGACCTCGGCGTGGAAGATGCGGATCGCCTCGGCGACAGCGGCCGCATGGCCGATGAACGGGGCGTGGCCGGCGGAAAATTCGAGATAGCGGCCTGCGGGACTGCGTTGCGCAGCCCACTGCATCGCCGCGGGCGGGATCAGCTTGTCACGTCGTCCGGCGATCCAGAGGCTGGGCGCACGCAACGCGGCCAGATCGGCGCGCAGGTCGGCGTGGTCGAGGATCTCGAGCCCGTCGCACAGTGCCTGCAGCGCCGGTTCGCCGCGATCGAACACATGCGTGCGTAGCTCGCGCAGTTCGCTCTGCGCGTGTTCGGAGCCGTGCGCTTCCAGCGCGAGGAAGCGTTCGATGGTGCGGGCGTAGTTTTCGCGCAGGCCGCTGCCGAATTGGTTGAAGATGTCGGACGACACGCCGTGCGGCCAGTCCTCGCCAACCACGAAGCGCGGGCTCGAGGCGATCAGTACCAGCGCCTGCACCTGCGTCGGGCGCAGTCGTGCCGCTTCGAGGCAGACCTGTCCACCCAGCGACCAGCCCAGCCACAGTGCGTGCGGCACCCGCTCGGCGATGGCGTGAGCGCAGTCCGCGAGCACGAGCCGTTCGTCGCGCTGCGGGCTCAGGCCATGGCCCGGCAGATCGACGAGATGCAGGCGGAACCACGTCGCGAGCGCGCGCGTCAGCGGCGCGAAAATGCCGCTGTGCATCGCCCAACCGTGAATCATGACGAGATCGGGTCCGTTGCCCTGGGTTTCGATGTGCATGGACTAAATAGAGTCGTCCGTGAGTGCGGAAACGGTGGAGCGCTCCACGCTTTCGCGCAGCGCGCCGACCAGCGGCACGATCGCGCACCAGTCGTCGCGGAGCACCGGCTGTGGCAGCAGACGACGGCGCCAGCGCGAACGCGTCTGCTGGCGCAGGATTTCGTCACGCAATCCGTCCTGGTCGAAGCCTTGCCAGATACCGGCCACGCAGTACAGGTTGCTCCAGAGCACCGGGTTGATCTCCTCGACGAGGATGTCGCGCAGTTCTTCCACGCTGTAGGGCGAGTCCGCCAGCACCTGCGCCACCGTGGCGTGCAACCGCGTGGTGTCGGTATCCAGGAACAGCTCGGACATCGCTTCCCAGACCGGCGCGCGCGCGTCGAGGTCGTCGGCCGGCGGCTTCATGCGCGCGCCTGCACGACGGCATCCAGGAGCTGCTCGACCATGCTTTCGGTGTGCAGCGCGGACAAGGTCACGCGCAGCCGCGCCTTGCCCGCGGCGACGGTCGGCGGCCGGATCGCCGGCACGTGGTAGCCGCGTGTTTCCAGTTCCTGCGACAGCCGCAGCGCCGCAGCGCTGTCGCCGACCAGCAGCGGCTGTATCGGCGTGCGCGAGGGCAGTACGTCCAGGCCCTGCGAGCGCGCCCCGTTGCGCCAGTGGTCGATCAGCGCACGCAGGCGCTCGCGACGCCAGGTCTCGAAACGCGCGATGTCGACCGCGGTGGACGTCGCCGCCGCCAGCGCCGGCGGCAGCGCCGTCGTATACATGTGCGTGCGTGCGAACTGGACCAGCCCGTCGATCAGCGCGGTGCTGCCGGCGACGAACGCGCCGCAGACGCCGAGCGCCTTGCCCAGCGTGGCCATGAGCACGGGCACGTCGTTCTGATCCAGCCCCGCTTCGGCGACGCTGCCGGCGCCGTCCGTGCCGAGCACACCGATCCCGTGCGCGTCGTCGACATGCAGCAGCGCGCCCTGTTCGCGGCACAGCGTGGCCAGCTCGCGCAGCGGCGCGATGTCGCCGTCCATGCTGAAGACGCCATCGCTCGCGAGCAGCGCAGGCAGGCCAGGCGCGGTCTCGAACTGGCGCCGCGCGCTGGCGGTATCGTTGTGCACATAGCGCTTCATCGTCGCGCCGGACAGGCGTGCGCCGTCGATGAGGCAGGCGTGATTGAGCCTGTCCTGCAGGCACAGGTCGCCCTCGTGCAGCAACGCGCCGAGCACGCCGAGGTTGGCCATGTAGCCGCTCGAGAACAGCAGGGCACGCTCGCGCCCGGTCCAGCGCGCGAGCTGGCGTTCGAGCGCCTCGTGTTCGGCGCGATGGCCGCCGAGCAGGTGCGCGGCGGTCGCGCCGACGCCCCAGCGCCGTGCGGCCGCGGTCAGCGCCTCGCGCAGACGCGGATGCTGCGCGAGGCCCAGATAGTCATTGCTCGCGAAACTCAGCAGACGGCGCCCGCCGATGACGACGTACGGACCGTCGGCCGCCTCCACGCAGCGCAGGCGCCGCAGCAGATCGGCCTCGGCACGTTTGGTCTGGGCATGGCTCAGACGGGCTAGCAGATCGGGACGGGACATGGGAATCGCGCGGCACGCGCCGCGGCACGCTCAGGCCGCGATGCTGTCGTCGACCAGGCTGCTGTCGGCACAGGTGCCGCCGCAGCCACCGTTGCCGCAGGCGGGACCGGCGTCGCTCTCGACGATGTCGGCGTGCACGGTCGAGGACTGTTCGACCACGGTCATCGGGTGCACGCCGAGTCGGCGGAACAGCGCCTGGTCGTGCTCCACGTCGGGATTACCCGTGGTCAACAGCTTTTCGCCGTAGAAGATCGAATTTGCGCCGGCAAGGAAGCACAGCGCCTGCAGTTCGTCGCTCATCTCCGCGCGGCCGGCGGACAGGCGCACCATCGACTGCGGCATCAGCAGGCGCGCGACCGCGATCGTGCGCACGAACTCGAACGGATCGAGCAGGGCCGTTCCGGCCAGCGGCGTGCCCGCGACCTGCACCAGCCGGTTGATCGGTACCGAAGTCGGCTGCTGCGGCAGGTTCGCGAGGGTCTGCAGCAGGCCGGCGCGCTGCGCGCGCGTCTCGCCCATGCCGACGATGCCACCGCAGCAGGTCTTCATGCCGGCGTCGCGCACGTGTTCCAGCGTATCGAGGCGATCCTGGTACTCGCGTGTCCGGATGACGTCGCCGTAGAACTCGGGCGCGGTATCGAGATTGTGGTTGTAGTAGTCGAGCCCCGCGGTCTTCAGCGCCCGGGCCTGGTCGCCGCTGAGCATGCCGAGCGTGGCGCAGGTTTCGAGCCCCAGCGCCTTCACCGCGCCGACCATCTCGGCGACTTTCTGCACGTCCTTGTCCTTGGGCGAGCGCCACGCGGCGCCCATGCAGAAGCGCGTCGCGCCAGCGGCCTTGGCCTGCCGCGCCTTGTCCAGCACCATGTCGAGGCCCATGAGCTTCTCGGCCTTGAGCCCGGTCGCGTAGCGCGCGCTCTGCGGACAATATGCACAGTCCTCGGGGCAGCCACCGGTCTTGATCGACAGCAGGGTCGACACCTGTACGGCGTTCGCGTCGAAATGCTGCCGGTGCACCAACTGGGCGCGGTGCAGCAGGTCGGCGAAGGGCAGGTCGAACAGCGCGAGCACTTCCTCGCGCGTCCAGTCGTGGCGTAGGGCTGTCATGGGCGATCGCTTGCGGGCTAAATTCGGCGCGAGTGTCCCGACGCGGGCGGAGGCTGTCAACTTGGAATCGCGTACGACGGTTGACGGCTGGTGGCAACGCCTGGGCTTCGCCCTGCTGCCGTCGCGCTGCCTGCTCTGCCGCGGCGCGGGCAAGCGGCGTCGCGACCTCTGCGCCGCCTGTGAAACCGACCTGCGGCCCAATGCGACCGCCTGCGCCTGCTGCGGCGAGCCCCTGGCGCTGGCCCAGGACTGGTGCGGGCGCTGCCTGAAGCGCCGGCCGGCCTTCCAGTCGACCTGGGCGCCGTTGCTGTACGCCCCGCCATTGAGCGGACTGCTGACGCGCTTCAAGTTTGCCGGCGACCTGGCCGCCGGCCGGGTGCTCGCCGAACTCGCGCTCGACCATTGGCATCGCCAGGCGCCGGCTCGCCCCGAAGCCTTGCTGCCCGTGCCGCTGCATGTCGATCGCCTGTGCGAGCGCGGCTACAACCAGGCGCTGGAGCTGGCCCGGCCGCTCGCGCGCGGCAGCGGCATCACGCTGCTACCGGACGCGCTACGGCGCGAGCGCGCCACGCCCGCGCAGAGCGGACTCAGTGCGCTGGCGCGGCGCCGCAATCTGAAAGGCGCATTCCGTGTGCGCGACGGTATCGTGCTGCCAGCGCACGTCGCCCTCGTCGACGATGTCATGACGACCGGCGCGACCGCGCAGGAATGCGCGCTGGCCTTGCGCCGCGCCGGCGTCGGACGCGTCGACATCTGGGCGATCGCGCGTGCGCCGAGCAGGAACTAGTGGGGAGAAGCGAGAAACGAGTCGAAGCGCTGAGCCCGGCTGGCGCCACTCGTTTCTCGCTCCTGTCCCCTCGTTCCTGCCTTCAAGTATCCAGCCGGCAGCGCCAGTGGAAGGTCACGGCCTTGACGTTGTCGGTCGATGAACTGCCCGATTTCGCCTCGCCCGAGATGCCGGTCAGCCAGGTGGCCGAGCTGCCGGGCAGCGGCGGATTGTCGAACAGCGCGTTGGGATTGGTGCCGCCGGTGCCGCCGCTCAGCGTGCGGCCGTCGTTGGTGGTGAAGGTGAGCTGGTTGACGAGGCCAGTCTCGTAGCCGTTGACGGCCTGTACGACGGCGCTTGCGCTCAGCGACAGGCTCTGCGGCGCACCGTTGTTGCCGCCGGCCTTGGCCTGCGCGACACCATCGAAGCTGACCTGCAATGCATCGATCAGGCTGCCGCTCCACATCGACAGTTGCGTCAGCGTGCGGCCGCCGGCGCGATGGTCGAACCCGGTGGTGCCCTGGTATTCGCCATACGGACCGGTGGCATAGTCGATCTCCGGCGCCGTGACGGGCATGGCCTGGTCGGGATCGAACCAGGCCCATAGCTGGCTGACCGCATTGCTCAGATCGAGCTTCATCGCGACGACATTGCGTACCCAGTCCTTGTACTGGGCCAGGTGCCAGTCGGCCTTGGTGCGGTTGCTGGTCACGCCGCGCCAGCCGTTGAACAGGTCGACGACCAGATAGACGTCGCGGCTGTCTTCCTGCACCACGATCAATTCCAGGCGCCGCGTGATGATGCGGTCGCGCGCGGTCACCAGCAGTTGCTGGTACTCGGCAATCAGGTTGCGGATTTCGATGGTGAGCGCGACGCGGTATTCCTCGGTCAGCGGTTCATCGTGGTAGTAGGTGTAGTGCTGCAGGTTCTCGCGCAGGGTGGCCAGCCGCAGCGTGGCATACGGCAGGAAGAAACCGAGCTTGCTTTCGGGGTTCTGCTTGTCGACGAAGTACGCGGCGTCGTTGTTCACCGTGTCGAACAGGTTGGTGAAGTTATCCACCTTGGAATCTTTCTGGGTTTCCGGCGTATCGGCGAAGCGCTTGGCCGCGTCGTACAGGGATTCCAGCCGCTCGTCGAGTTTTTCATAGGTCAGCTGCCAGTAGACGCCGGCAACTACCTGGTTGATGTAGTTCTGCTCGCTCGCCCAGAGCTGTTCGGTGTTGTCGACGTCGGGCCACAGGCCGCTGACGAGTGAGCTGATGGTGCCGCCTATGACGGGAATCAGCCCCAGTGCCGTGGACACCGCGGTGCGCAACAGGTTGTTGACCGTGTCGGCATTGACGGTCGGGTCGTTCACTTCAGTCGCGAACGGGCCGCCGGTCTTGCTTTCGGTGAACGAGGCGGGACGCGAGTCGAACAGCTTGAAGCTGCTGATGTTGCCGCCCAAGCCGTAGTCGTCGAGGTTCGACACCTCGGTGTTAGGCCCGAAACTGGCCTGCTTGCCGCCGTAGTCGCGGTCCTTGTAGACGATGAGCCAGGTCCGCGAACCGGTCTTCAGCGAATCCGGCTCGTCGCCTTCCTTGTCGCCGTCGGACTGCGTGTAGTCATCGAGGTTGTTCACGCTCTTGGGGCCGTCGAAACGTAGCGTGGCGCTCTGGAACGCGTCGTCGTCCCAGAACTGGACCCAGCAGCCGTCGGTCATTGCATGTCTCCTGAGGGATTGAAGGCGTGCGCCGAAAGGAACTAGTCCAGTTGCGCACAGAGTTACGAGCGTAAAGGTAGCGAAAGGGCTATCAGCAGGCGGAGGGACGCAGGTGTTCGGCGACCATTGCGGCAGCTGACGGTCCTTGCCAGAGGTTCCGCTGAAGTGGCGGTCCGGACGATTGGCGCTCTGGCGTCACGCGGAACTGCAAGCGGTGTGCAGATAGAGCGGGCGTCCGTATCGCTCTAGCTATGCTGCAACGCCAGCGCGAGGCAGATCGACGCCCATACGGCCATGCCTAGCCAGAGGTTGTTGCGGAACGCAGCAAAGCACGCCGCGCGTTCACGCTCCCGGATCAGGTACTGCTGCCATATGCAGCATCCGGTGGCCGCGCCGACGCCAAGGTAGTAGGTCCAGTGCAGCCCCGCGCGCGTGCCGACCATCAGCAGGGCCAGCACGAAGGTGCCCATGAGCACGCCGATGATGATGCGGTCGTCGTCGCCGAACAGGATCGCGGTGGACTTCGAGCCGGCGGCGATGTCCTCGTCGCGGTCGACCATGGCGTATTCGGTGTCGTAGACCGTGGCCCATACGACGTTGGCCAGGAACAGCAGCCAGCACAGCGGCGGCAGCGCCTGGAACCAGGTCGTCATCGGCGCACCGCCGTTGACTGCCGCGAACGCCATCGGAATCGACCAGCCGAACGCTGCGCCCAGCACGACCTGCGGCAGATGCGTATAGCGCTTGGCGAACGGATACAGGGTGGCCAGCGCCGCGCCGGCCAGCGACAGCTTCACTGTCATCGCATTGGTCAGCAGCACCAGCCCGAAGGCCAGCACCATCAGCACGCCGAACAGCACCAGCGCGGCGCGAGGCGTGATCCGCCCGGCTGCGATCGGCCGGCCGCGCGTGCGCTCGACCTGGGGATCCAGCCAGCGGTCGGCATAGTCGTTGATGACGCAACCTGCGGCGCGCATGAGGAATACGCCGAGCGTGAAGATCACGAGCAGGTGCGGCGGTGGAAAGTCGTCGGCGGCCAGCCACAGCGCCCACCAGGTCGGCCACAGCAACAGCAGCGCGCCGATCGGACGGTCCATGCGCATGAGGACGAGGTAGTCGCGTGTCGCGGGGCGCCAGTGTTTTGGCAGCAGGCGCAGTAGCGCCTCGAGCACGCCGCGGGACCGCGCCGACGCGTCGGCCGGATGTGCCGGCGGGGCAGCCGCTGCCCTGTGCGCCTTGTCGCGTGTCGCGGTCTTCATCGCGGCTTTTCCGGGCGCCGGTCTCGCCGCCGGCAATGATTTCGCTGCCGGCGCCGACGGCGCCGTGCCGCGCACACGGGGCTGCAGGAACGCCGGCGGCGCGGACGCGGTTTCGTCGTCGACGGATGCAGTGGCCGAGGCCGGCAAGGGCTGGGCGGGACGGGACGGCGCGGCCGTCGGCGCCGGCGGAGTGCGCGGCGCCGTCGTGCTCGTCGTCATGCCGGCTGACCCCGTGGTGGCAGGCGTCGCGCCGAACGTGTCGGGGCGCGGCGGTGCGTGTTGAGCCCGGTCGGCGGCGGTTCGTGCCGTCATCGATGCACCGGACGTGGATGCCAGTGGCGTAGCGGTCGCGCGCGGCGCAGCTGCGGTAGGCGGCACCGCTGGTCCTGCGGGTGCTGGCGTTGATGTCGCTGGTGTTACCGGCGCCGGCGCCGGCGCCGCGCGTGCCGGCGTCGCGGCGGATGCTGGCGCCATGGGTGGCGGCGCCGGTGAGGTCGCCACGTGTGCAGGTCGGGTCGTGGTGGGCGGAACAGGCGCCGCCGGCGGCGCCTGTTCCGCGGGTGCCAGATCGGGGCGCATCGCGGTGGCAGAAACGGGTTGAACGCGTTCCGCCGAGGGGAAATCCGTCGGGCGCTCGGTGGCTGCGCTCGCGGCCACCGGTAATGGTGGTCGTGCGGGACTGGGCGCCGTCGTCGGCCCCCCGGCTGCAGCGGCACGCATGGATGGCGATGCTGTGGAAGCCGTCGCCGCGACCGCGGTGGACGCGTCCGTCGCCCTGGGTGCCGGTGTCGCCGGACGTGGCGCGGCCGGTACGGACGCAGACAGCGATGCAGGCGTTGGCGCGTCCGTACGTGTCACGGGCAGAGTCGATGGAGGATTGGTCGGTGTCGCAGGACCGGCCGATGCTTCGGCCGCCGCCGCGCGCAGGGATGGGGCCGAAGCGGGCGTTGTCGCGGCTGGCGGAACCAGGGTCGCGGAAGCGCCGGCGTGGCTTGGCGCAGCCGACGCTCAGGCGGAATCCCCCGGCACGGGCGCGGCCGCGCGCGGTGCACGGCTGCGCGGCTTCGGCGCCGCCGCCCCCGGCGACTGCACCGTTGCATCTGTCGCGGTCGTCTGGTCGCTTGCTGCCGCCGCGGCCGGCTTGCGCGGCATACGCGGTTTCGGCGGCGGTCTCGGCAACGTGGCGTCAGCCTCGGCGGGCTTGCTGCGGCTGCGCGGCTTTGCAGCCAGTTGCGGCATTCCGTCGCCGTCGCTGCCCGGCGCTTCGGTCTTCTTGCTCATTGCGCGAGTGTAGCCGGCCACGCTCGCGCTGCAGCGTGCGCGCGGCGCATCCACGCTGGTGAACGGCATGCCTGAACGCGGTGGCATGGTCTTCGGATCCCAGAATTCGCGAACGCACCGAATGATTTCCTGGGGCACACATTCATTAAATCTCTGGACACCCACGGCGGTATTTCCTGGACACCCGACTATTTCCCGGATGACTTCCTGGACATCGGGTGACTTCCTGGGGTGACTTCCTGGACACCCATTGCCGAGTTCCTGAATGCCGGGTTCCTCGACATCCGATCCATTTTCTGGACACCCACTATTCCCCGCACGACTTCCTGGACGGACGACTTCCTTGGACCCCTGCCGCTTTCCTGTGCCGAGTTCCTGGATGCCAATTTCCCGGGTGCAATTTCCTGGACACCGGTGCAATTTCCTGGACACCCAATTTCCTGGGCACCCACTATTCCCGGTATTTCCGGACACCTATTTCCGGATGGTTCCTGGACACCCATCAGCGGTTAACAGCGGTTACCTGGACACCCACGGATTCCAGGAATCCCGAGCGCGCCGATTTCCCAGGCACACCATCGCCGATCGACTGCGCTCATCACGCAATCAGCCGGCCTCGGCATTCACGGCGAAAAGCCGTACGTCGCCGTGCCGTCGCCGTTGTCGCTGAGCTCGCGGATGCCCTTGAGTTCGCTGGCTTTGGCAATCGCCGCCTGGCCCGCACGCGAGCGGAAGGTGAGCGGGGCCTTGAGCTTCAGCGGCAGGAAATGCACCGGACTGGCTTCGATGTCGCCGCGCGCGAGTTTCGGGTGTGCCTTGAGCCACGCGATGACCACGTCGCGGTTGGTCGTCTCGGATGACATGACGATGTTCTTGCCGTCCAGTCCCGGGATGCTGCCGCTGCCGCTGGCGCGGTAGTTGTTCGTCGTGACGATGAAAGGCTGGTCCGGCTTCACCGGCTTGCCGGCATGGGTGAGCTTGACGATGCGTTCGCCGGCTGCGCGCGTCAGATCGATGGTGTAGCTCAGCTGGCCCTGGATCACGTCGAAGTTGTAGGTCGGCACGCGCGTGTTGATCAGCGCCTGTGCTTCGGCCGACTGCGGGTCGATGCGATTGAAGCGCTCGGCGGATTTCTCCAGCCAGCCCTTGAGGATTGCGCCGTCGATCTGTACTGCGGCGATGGTATTCGGATACAGGTACAGGTCGGCCGCACTCTTGATCGTGACCTTGCCGGGCTTCACGTCGCTGTAGTCTTCCGGCCCGGCGAAGCCGGCCTTGAACGCCGCGGCGGCGGACAGCACCGGGATGCCGGCGAGGTCGGGCCGTTCGTTCCTGATCCACTCCTCGGTGAAGGCGCGCTGTGCGGCATTGACCACGCCAAGCCCGCTGACGTCGCCCTGATCGGCGAAATAGGTGCTCATGCGGAAGCTCGTCTCGCCGATCGGCGTATCGACCCACGCGATGGTCGCGCGGTGCTCCGCGTCGACGAGCCTGGCGATCTCCGGATCCGGCGCGACACAGTCCTGGTCCTTGGTGCAGATGCTGCGGACTTCGCTGTAGGTCTTGTCCTTGACCACCTGCCAGCGTCCGCCCTTGCGTTCCAGGGCGAGCTTGATCAGGCCCAGGCCCTTGCCCCAGAAACTGCCCATGACCGCAGGCACGCCGCGCACGAAGCCGCGCTGATTGTCCACTTCTGCCATCGTGTTGAAGCGCGACTTGGGGTTGCTCGCGTTCGGGAAGGTGTCGTGTGAATGGCCGAGCATGATCGCGTCGATGCCGTCGACGCCGGCCAGGTGCCAGTTCGCGTTCTCCATGTCGCTGACATAGGGCGACGGGTTGAGGCCGCCGTGCGACACCGCCACGACGAGATCGACCTTCTGTGCGCGCAGCTCCGGCAGGTATTTCTGCGCCGCCTCGACCACGCCGAGTGTCGTCACCTTGCCTTCGAGGTTGCGCTTGTCCCACTTGAGGATCGGCGGCGGCGCGAAACCGAGCACGCCAACGCGCAGCGGCACGCTGATCGCACTGCCGTCGGGCGTATATGCGGTGATGGTCTTTTCCAGCACCAGCCACGGCGCGTACAGCGGTTTGCCGTCGCGCGCGGAGAACACGTTGGACAGCACGAAAGGGAACGCCGGTCCCTGGCACTTCTGCGGGTTGACGCCATCGGCATCGAGCGGTGTGCCGGTGACCTGGGCCAGAAAGTCCAGGCCATAGTTGAACTCATGGTTGCCGATGGTGCCGGCGTCGTAGCCCAGTGCATCCATCGCCTTGTAGGTCGCGAGCTTCTGCGAGCACGGCAGGCGCTCGGCCAGGGCCTGGTGGTCCGACAGGGCCGTGCCCTGGATCGTGTCGCCGTCGTCGAACAGGAAATTGTTCGGATTCTCCTCGCGTGCGGTGCGGATCAGCGTCGCGACGCGTTCGAAGCCGAGGGTCGGGTCGACCGCGCCCTTGAAGTAATCGAAGCTCAGCACGTTGGCGTGCAGGTCGGTGGTTTCGAGCAGCGCGACATCGGCGCGCGCGCCGTCTTCGAGGCGCGGATTCTTGCCGCCTCCGCCGCTGGCGCAGGCGGTCAGGGCAGCGGCAAGACTGAAGGCAAGCAGGGCACGGGACATGGCAGGGAGGTGGCTGAAGGTCGGGCGCGAACCTTAGCATCGGCCTGCGTCCGTCGCATGTCCGGGGTGCCTGGGACCTGATAGCCGGCGCGACGCAGCGCTGTCACACTGCCTGCTTACCGTCGTGCGTATATGACCCGGAGAGCCTCGTGAAAGCCTTGTGCCTGTTGTCCGCCGCCGTCGCCGTGACCCTCAGTGCCTGCGCCAGCCAGCCAGGGCCCTCAGCGGCGCGCGCGCCGACACCGATCGCGGTGCCGGTGATCCAGCGCCCGCAGCAGGAAACCGCGGCCTGGTGGTTCACGGCCGGTGCGGCCGCGGCCCACGCCAACGTCGGCCACACGCCGCCGCGCGCGAAGAACGTCATCGTGTTCCTCGGCGACGGCATGAGCATCCCGACGATCGCCGCGGCACATATCCTCATGGGCCAGCGCCAGGGCAAGGACGGTGAGAGCGCGCGGCTCGCGTTCGAGACGCTGCCGTACACGGCGTTGAGCCGCACCTACGAAACCGATGCGCAGACGCCGGATTCCGCGGGCACCATGAGCGCGATCATGACTGGCGTTAAGACCAGGGCCGGATTCATCAGCGTCACCCAGGCCGCCGAACGCGCCGACTGCGCGTCCAGCCGCGGCCAGGAAGTGCTGACGGCGCTGGAACTGGCCGAACTCGCCGGCCTGTCCACGGGTGCGGTGACGACGACCAAGATCACGCACGCGACGCCGGCCGCGACCTATGGCCACCTGCCCGAACGCAACTGGGAATCCGACGTCGACGTGGCGCAGTCGCCCAAGGGTGGCGACTGCGTCGACTTCGCGCGGCAGCTCGTCGAGCAGCCGTTCGGCGACGGCCTCGAAGTGGCGCTCGGCGGCGGCCGCGAGAATTTCATGCTGCCGACCCAGCGCGATCCGGAAGAGACCGGACGGCCTGGCAAGCGCCTGGACCAGCGCGACCTGATCGCCCAGTGGGCCGCGCGTCCCGGCGCGAGCTACGTATGGAACAAGGAACAATTCGACAAAGTCGATATTTCATCGACGCGGCACCTGCTCGGCCTGTTCGAGCGCTCGCACATGCGTTTCGACCACGACCGCCTGAATCCGCCGGCCGGCGAAACCGGCCGTGTCGCCGCCGACGAGCCCAGCCTCGCGGACATGACGCGCACGGCCCTGAAGCTGCTCAAGAAGAATCCCAAGGGCTATTTCCTCATGGTCGAGGGTGGCCGCATCGACCACGGCCACCACGCCGGCAACGCGTTCCGCGCGCTGACCGACACGATCGCGTTCTCCGACGCCGTACAGGTGGCGATGGACGATACCGATGTCGCGGACACGCTGATCGTCGTCACGTCGGATCATTCGCATACGCTGACCTTTGCCGGCTACCCGCAGCGCGGCAACCCGATCCTCGGCCTGGTCCACGGCGGTTCGGATTTCGAGGACGCCGGCGCGACGCTCGCGCTGGACCAGCACAAGTTGCCGTACACGACGCTGGGCTACGCCAACGGCCCCGGCTATGCCGGTGCCAGCGACAGCCAGCCCGAAGGCCCCAAGACCTATCCGCACTACTACCGTAGCCTCGGCAAGCCGGCGAGCCGCCGGCCGGATCTCACCAAGGTCGACACCGAGGCGCCGGACTACATGCAGGAATCGACCGTCCCGTTCATGAGCGAAAGCCACGGTGGCGAAGATGTCGCGATCTTCGCGCGCGGTCCCGGCGCGCAGGCCTTCCACGGCGAACTCGAGCAGAATGTCATTTTCCACATCATCGCGCAGAGCGCGCCGGCGCTGCGCAAGCAGCTGTGCGCGATCGGTAGCTGCAATGCCGACCAGGTGCCGGTGACATTGCCGGATCGCGCGAAGGTGCTCGCGAAGTAGCCGCAGCACTCGGGAACGCTCGCCGCCGCGTCGCGGCGGCGGCGCTTCACGCCAGATAGAGCGGTTCCGACACGACGCGGCGGCGCCAGCCGCCTTTCGGTTCTGCGAACACGACCATTTCGGCCGCGAGGTCATGGTCGGACGCGACGAGCCCGAGCCCCTCGGCCATGATGAGCGTGATCGCGTGCATCGGCCTGAGTCTGCGCGAAGTGCAGCCGCAGACAGCCTTCCGGGTCGAAACTGTTGAAATCGGCATAGTCGGTTGGCCGTGACATGTTCGGCCGCGGGCTAAGGCTCATAGCGGTAGTGCCCCGTTATGACGTAGTCGAACAGCATGTCCTCGCGCTGCGTGCCCGCACCGATGTTGTGCACGATCAGCGGCCGGCCGTTGCTCCGCTGCGCCGACACCAGGCCGATGTGCGGCACGCCGCTGGCCAGGCGCCAGGTCACGATGTCGCCGGGCGCGTAGATCGACGCGTCGGTCTGACTCACGGCCAGCGCGCGGCCGTGACGCGCGAAGAAGGTCGCGAGGTTCGGCACGCGGCGATGGTCGATGTTGCGGTCGGTGCTGCGCAGGCCCCAGAGCTTCGGATACGCCGTCCATACCGCGCGCATGTCCTCGTGGACCCGCTGCTGCAGGTCCACCCCGATGCCACGGTACGCGCGGATCACCACGTCGGTGCAGACGCCGCGCTCGGGCGGCACATCGCCTCCCGGATAGGGGATGCGTGCATACGCCGGGTCGTAGTACAGCGTCACGCCGATCTGGGCAGCGGCGGCGTCGAGCAGAGTCTCGGGAAACGCGGCGGGCTGCGCGCTCGCCGTCGTCGCGGTGCCTGCCAGCAGCAGTGCGAGCAGCGCGCCGGTGCAGCGATGGCGCACCGAAGACGTCTTCATGGCGAGGATGCCGTCGCTGCTGCGGACAACGGCGGCAGCACCTGTTGCGCACGCAGGAAATCGCCGACGAGGCGGGCGAGGTCGCGATCGAAATAGGCGCAGTCGTTATGGCCGCAGACCTCGCGATGCAGTTGCGTGCGTGGCGATGCCGCCGCGATCGTGCGCGCGTGCGCGAGCGGTATCAGTCCGTCGTTGTCGCCATGCATCAGCAACACCGCGCGCGGGAACGCGGCAACACGTGCCGCGGTATCGAACGGATCGCGTACGAGCCAGCGCGGCAGGTAGTGGTCGTGCGCCAGATCGGCGGTGGAGGCGAACGTCGACAGCAGCACGAGTGCCGCCAAAGGCCGGTGCCGGGACAACTCCGCGGCCGGCGCACCGCCGACGGAGCGACCGAGTGCGACGATGCGTGCGCGATCTACCCGCGGATGCTGTGCGAGCCAGTCGTAGGCCGCGGTGGACGCTTCGACCAGGCTGTCGAAACCGGGTTTGCCGTCCGCGCCCGCATAGCCGGGCAATTCGAGCAGGAAGACGTGGAGGCCCAGCGCGCGCAACGCATCGGAGCTGCGCAGGTGCTGGTCGATGGTTTCGCCGTTGCCGTGAAAGAACAGCACCGCAGGAGCGGGCGCCCAGGATGTTGGCTCCGCTCCCCGTGCTGGCAGGAACACGCCCCGCGCGCGACCGAACGACACGGGTGGCTCGACGAGCTGGGCGGGCGCGGCCAGGGTTGCGCGAAACGGATAGCGCTGGCCGTCGGCGAGCGGGAACAACAACTGGCGCTGTGCGGTATAGAACAACGCGGCATAGGCCGCGTAGGCAAGCACCACGACCCACGCAACGCCGCCGAGCACCCGTCGCAACCCTGCGCTCATCGATCTCTCCGGATTCCGACCATGCCTGTCATGTTTCGCCATCGCCGTTTCCCCGCGTCGGTACTGCAAGCCCTGCTGCTGGCCGCATCGCTGGCCTTCGGGCTGAGCGCCTGCGCCGCCGACACACCGCTGCGTGACGGCGACATCATCTTCCACACCTCGCGATCCTCGCAAAGCGCCGCAATCCAGCGCGCCACGCATTCGCGCTACAGCCACATGGGCCTGATTCTCCACCGTGGCGGCCAGCCGTTCGTGTTCGAAGCCGTGTCGACCGTGAAGTTCACGCCGCTCGCGCAGTGGATCGCGCGCGGCGAACGCAGCCACTACGTCGTCAAGCGCTGGCGCGATGCCGACGCGCGCCTCGATGCGGCCGGGGTGGCGCGCCTGCGCGACGCGGCGACGGCGATGGCGGGAAAGTCCTATGACCTCACGTTCGAATGGTCCGACCAGCGCATCTACTGTTCCGAGCTGGTGTGGAAGGCCTACGAGCGCGCGTTCGGTGTGCGTCTCGGCGAAACCCAGCGCCTCCGTGATTTCGATCTCTCCGATGCGGCCGTGAAAGCCAAACTCCGCGAGCGGTACGGCACGAAGCTGCCGCTGCAGGAAACGGTGATCTCGCCGCAGGCGATGTTCGACAGTGCGTTGTTGATGACGGTGGTGGAGCAATAATCGTTTGGCCGTGTCACGAAAACGGTCGTGCATTTTCGGCTGAATCGTCTTTATAGCTCCGTCGGAGCATTCCTCAATATGGGTCGACGGTAGCCGTTTGAGTTCCATGTAAACACCATCCCTATCCGAACCTCTGGCCCAGCGGGTCGGAGGGTCGGATAGGGATGGTGTGGCGCTGTGCAGATATGAGCAGCAAGCTCAGTCGGCAATCACCGCCACTTCGGGAGTCTCCTGCCCGCCCTTGAGTCGGCGCGCCGTGGCGACGAGTTTGAGGAATTCCTCGCGATAGCCGTCGCTGTCCGTGCCGCGTGCACCGCGCGCCAGCGTGGCGATGCGCTCGAGATCGAACGCGCCAAGGTGCGCGCCGCCGCGCAGCGTGTCGGCGAACGCGGCGACCGCCGCAGCGAAGCGCAGACGCTCGCTCGCGCTGTCCTGCAGTTCGCTCTTGCGCAGCGGACGCTCGATCAGTCGGCTGGTGTCTTCGTTGGGCTTCTTGTAGCGCAGCTTGACGAAGGCGATCTCCTGCGCGTCGACACTGTTGGCCGGCTTGTTGCCGCCGCCGTAGCGCAGCGGATCGACCTGGCTGCCGCCGTCGCCGACGAGGGTCAGCTCGTACAGCGCGGTGACGTCGTGGCCCGCCCCGATCTCGCCTGCGTCAATCTTGTCGTTATTGAAATCCTCGCGCCGCAGCTGACGGTTCTCGTAGCCGATCAGGCGGTATTCGGACACCGCGGCCGGATTGAATTCGACCTGGATCTTGACGTCCTTGGCGATCGTGAACAGCGTCGCGCCGGCTTCGGCCACGAGCACCTTGCGCGCTTCGGCGAGCGTATCGATGTAGGCGTGGTTGCCGTTGCCGATGTCGGCCAGTTGCTCGGCCAGTTGTTCGTTGTAGTTGCCGGCGCCGAAGCCCAGCGTGGTCAGTGCCACGCCATGCTCGCGTTCGCGCGCGACCAGGGTCTTGAGCGCCTCGTCGTCGGTCGTGCCGACGTTGAAATCGCCATCGGTGGCGAGCACGACGCGATTGATGCCGCCCTTGATCAGGTTCTGCCTGGCGGTCGTGTAGGCGAGCTGGATGCCGGCACCGCCGTTGGTAGAGCCACCCGCGGAAAGGCTGTCGAGCGCATCGAGGATGCGCTGGCGCTGGTCGCCCGGGGTCGGCGCGAGCACGAGACCGGCGCTGCCGGCATAGACGACGATCGACACGCGATCCTGCTCGCGCAGGTTCGGCACCATCTGCTTGAAGGCATCGCGCAACAGCGGCAGCTTGTCCGGCGAGTTCATCGATCCGGACGTGTCGATCAGGAACACGAGGTTGGACGGCGGGATCTCGCTCTGCGGCAGCTCATACCCCTTGATGCCGACCAGGAGCAGTTTGCGTTGCGCGTTCCACGGTGCCGCGGCCAGTTCCGTCGTCACGCTGAACGGCATATCGCGCGTCGTCGGCGGCGTATAGCCATAGTCGAAATAGTTGAGGAATTCCTCGGCGCGGACCGCGTCGCCCGGCGGCAACTGGTTGGCCGTGAGCATGCGCCGCACATTGGTGTAGCTGCCGGTATCGACGTCGATGGAAAAGGTGGAAACCGGATTGTCCGCGGTGATCTGCAGCGGATTGTCGGCGTGGTCCTGATAGCGCTCGGTATTGGCCGGCTGCGTATGGGTGGGCTGTCCCGCGACGGCCGGGGAGGCTCGGTAGTGGAGCGTGCCGGACGCGTTGCGCTGTGCCACCGGCGCGGGCGCCACCATTGAGGCCGGCTTGGGAGCGGATATGGATACCGGCGGTTCGGCCGGTGGAGCGATGCTCACGGGTTTTACGGCATCCGCAACGTTGTCCTTTTCTGCATCGGCCGATGCAGCCGTGGCAGCACCCGCGGCGGCCTGTACGTCGGCGCGGATCCCCTTGTGCTCCTCGCGCTTGTCGTCACGGCCGAGTCTTGCGACTTCGGGTGTGGTTGCTGGCTGCTGTCGCTGTGTCTCGTCGCGCTTGGCCGTGCTTTCGGGCAGCGTGGATTGCTTCTGGGTGCAGGCGGCCAAGCCCAGGGTCAGGGCGAAGCTGATCGCGATCGTGAGGCGGGTGCTGCGCATGGTCGTGCTCCGTCGTCGGGTGAGTGGGGCCATACAACGGCGCCTTCCCGAAGCCGGGGTTAGGGTCTTCTGCGGCGATGTTTCCACGCTGTCGTCGGGGATTACCATCGGCAAGCCCCTTCCGGGCAATGGGAGGCTCAGATGAACCGATTCACCGCAATCGCAGTGAGTGCGTTGATGACGGCGGCGGGGGCTGCTGCCGCCGAAGACAAGAAGGCCGAAGCGCCGCCGATGACGGCCGAACAGCAGGCGCAGATGGCCGCGTTCGAAAAGGCGAGTACGCCGCGTGCCGAGCACCAGCAGCTGGCCTATTTCGTCGGCAACTGGACCACGAAGACCCAGGTCTGGATGGACCCGAAGGAGCCGGCCATGGAAAGCCCGGGGACGTCCAAGGGTGAAATCGTCTACGGCGGCCGCTATGTCTCGATGACCTATGTCGGCACGTTCTGGGGGCAGCCGTTCAACGGCTACGGGCTGCTCGGCTTCGACAACCTGCGCGGCAAGTTCTTCAACACCTGGGTGGATTCGATGACGACAGGCTTCTGGCTGGCCTGGGGCGAATACGACAAGTCCAGCAACGCCTGGACCTTCCTCGGCGAGATGCCGGACATGATGAAGCCGTCGACGATGATCAAGGTTCGCCAGGTCATCCGCATCTTCGACCAGAACCACTACGGCTTCGACTGGTACGAATTCCGCGACGGCAAGGAGACGCGCACGATGAATATCGACTACCGGCGCCAGTAGCGCGGGAGCGTGATGCGAGCAGTGCAGGGATCGCGTACCGCGGTCGGCAGGGCGGCAACAGCGGGATTGCGTACCGCGATCGTCAGGCAGGAAACCCGGATCGCGTACCGGGATCGGTCAGCCAGAAAACCGGGATCGCGTGATCGCGTACCGCGATCCCGGGATCTCACGCCTTACTGGCCGAAGCGGTAGGCGACATTCATCGATACGAAGTCGATGTGGTCGAAGCGGCCATTGCCGTCGGTGCCGAGGTCGAAGCGGCGGCCGACGTTGGTATAGCGGTCCCAGTCCAGGCGCACGTCCCAGTTCGGCGTGACGCGCACATTGAGGCCCAGGCCGTAGGTCAGCTTGGTGTCGCTGTTGCTGTTGCTGAAGCGGTGCGGCTGGCCGTCGGCGGCGGTGCCGGTTTCGTCGTAGTCCATCTGCGCGTTGAACAGGCCCACGCGCAGGATGCCCGAGGTGCGGTCGTTGAAATCCAGCTCGCCGAACACGGTGCCGCTGGCGCCGGCGATGTTGTACAGGCCGACGATGTTCGCATCGGCGTTGGTGAGCGGGATCTGCGAGTGCAGCACATAGTTGCTGCCGACCTCGCCGAGATCGACCCAGCCGAATTCCACACCGAGCCAGGGCAGGAAGCGGTAGCCGCCGAAGAGCTTCCAGGCCTGGTCGCTGTCGTCGGTCAGCCGGCCGGAAACGAAGGAATAGTCGGGATAGTTGGCGTAGGCCGAGCGGATCTGGCCGGTGAGGTTGTCGTCGTAGCGCGCCTGGCCGATGCCACCGCCGACGTAGAAGCCCGGGTCGCCGGCCTGTGCGGTGCCGATGCCGGCGCAGATCAGGCTTGCGCAAAGTAGTTTTTTGAACATTTCGTAGTCTCCAGAATGGTGAAGCCTGTGTACGGGTGGCACCCCAGCTCATCCACCTGCAGCGACAGGCCGCAACCGCCTCCCTGGCGCGGTCGGTGGGACGCTAGCACACGGCAATGCGGCGCCGCATGTGGGAGGCGGAATGCCCGACGCTGCGCTGGGTCACGTTGAGTAATTGATTGATAGCGTATTCGCAGCACCAAATGTCACGAGCGGTCACAGCAGTTTCGCTGCACGAGGGCGCACAATTGCAGCTGGTGCAAATGACGGCCGGCCGATGCCCACTCACGGGAGCATCCTCGGTCGTCATTTGCATCGCTGCGTCCGGTGCCTTCCGTGGTTTGGGCCCGTTGCGGCGGTGGCGACGACCACGGTTTTCAAGCCATTGCCTCCGTTATGACGCGTGGCTCGCGCTATTCCCCCAACGAATGGCTTGAGCGCCGCGGCCGCGACCTCATCTGAGCGTGTTCCGGCGTTCGCGCGCCTGCCTATCCAGGAACGTCATGCCTGCCCCCCGTCAGCCCGTCCTGTTCATCGGCCATGGCTCGCCAATGAACGCGATCGAACGCAACCGCTGGAGCGAAGCGCTGCGCCAACTCGGCAGCACCCTGGCGCGGCCGGAGGCCATTCTCGTCGTCTCCGCGCACTGGTTCGTACCGGGCAGCTGGGTCACGGCGCAGCCGCAGCCGGCGACGATCCACGACTTCGGCGGATTCCCGCCCGCGCTGTACGAAATGCGGTATCCCGCGCCGGGTGCGCCGCAACTCGCCACGGCGATCGCGGACGCCAGCGAAGGCCGCATCCGTACGACGACCGGGTGGGGCCTGGACCATGGCAGCTGGAGCGTGCTGTGCCACCTGTTCCCGTCGGCCGACGTGCCGGTGCTGCAGCTGAGCATCGACCAGCACGCGACGCTGGAGACGCATGCAGCGATTGGCGCGCAACTCGCGCCGCTGCGCGATCAGGGCGTACTGGTGCTCGGCAGCGGCAACGTGGTGCACAACCTCGGCCATGCGTTCCGCGCCTGGCGCGCCGGCGACCGCGCGACGCCGGACTGGGCGGCGCGCTTCGACCGCGCGGTCGAAACCGCGGTGCTCGGGGTTGATCGGGCCGGCGGTGTCATCGCCGCGGCGCAGAACGCCGATGCGGCGATGGCGCATCCGACGCCGGAACATTTCCTGCCGCTGCTGTACGCCGCCGCGGCGAGCGCTCCGGACGATCGCGTCGATTTTCCGGTGACCGGCTTCGACATGGGTTCCCTGTCGATGCGCAGCGTGCGCTTCCAGCGCGGCGCGGACTAGACTCCTCCCGATCAATGGGGAGCGATCAGCATGGGCAAAGGCATCAGCGGCGCCGTCGACGGAATCAGGGCTGCCCTGCAGCGGCACGACAAGCGCGCACGGCCCGGCGGACTGGATTGCGCGCTGGCCGACCGCATCGATTTCCTCAATCCCGAACACTGGGACGCGCTGACCCACGGCGCATCGTTCTTCATGTCGCGAGGCTACCGGCGCCTGCTCGAAACCCACGCGCCCAGCGGCATGAGCCCGCGCTATGCCCTGGTCTACCGCGACGGCAGGCCGCTCGTCGCGGTCGCCGCGCAGGTGCTGGAGGTGCGCGGCAACCAACTGGCGAACCTGCCCGAGTCGCGCGTGCGCAAGAAGGCGCTGGAACAGGTGCGCACGCGGCTGCTGGTTTGCGGCAGCCTCGTATCAAGCGGTTTCCACGGCCTCGCGTTTGCCGACGGCGAGGACCCGGCGCTGCTCTGGCACGGTGTGGCCGAGGCGCTGTACCGCATCCGTCGCGCCGACCGGCTACATGGCCAGATCGACTACGTGATGATCAAGGACCTCGACGACGCGCGCCATGCGAGCGCGTCGCCGCTGCGCGATTTCAGCTATCGGCCGCTGGCGACCGAACCGGAGATGGCGATGCCGGTGCGGCCGCACTGGAAGGATTTCGCGGGCTATCTGGCCGACCTGAACTCGAACTACCGCAGCAAGGCGAAGAAGGTCGCCAAGCAGGTCGAGGAGGCCGGCTATCGGATCGAGCGCAACGCCGACGCGGCGGCACACGACGCGCGCCTGCATGTGCTCTACAGCGCGGTCGAGCAGCGGGCGAGCACGCGACTGTCGGCGCTGCCGCCGGGCTATTTCGGCGCGCTCGCGGCGCTGGCCGGTCCGGATCGCATGCGCTGCACGCTGATCCGCAACGACGAGCAAATCGCCGGCTTCATCACCACGATCAAGGACGGCACGCGCGCGCTCGGCTATTACGTCGGCCTGGACTATGAAGTCAACGCGACCGTGCCGTTGTATCTGCGCCTGCTGCAAAGCCTGATCGAGGACGCGATAGAACTGGGCTGCGACGAGTTGAGTTTCGGCCGCACCGCGGCCGAGCCCAAGGCCTCGCTCGGCGCCAGCGCGCATTCCAGCCATGTCTGGATGCGTCATCGCCTGCCCGCCGTGAATGCGCTGATCCGCGAAGTGTTCACGCGCGTGACGCCGGATGCGGCGCCGCAGCGGCGGCCCTTCAAGGAATGAACGCCGCACAGCGTCGCGTCGTGAATTGAAAGGTGCACTGCTTTTTCACCGCGGCGATCCGGGCGTGCTATCGGCGTGTGAACTGCGCCAGGGTCTCGCCGCGGGCGCAGTGGTCGATGAGGTTCTGCAGGCGCCGGGTCTGCGTGGCCTCCTGCTTCGCACCGCTCACCCAGTTGATGCAGGCACGCCGGTACGACGCATTCTGCGCGTCGAAAAATGCCGCCGCGGCCGGATTGGCATCGAGCCGGTTGCGCTGCGTCGGTTCCAGCGCCTCGGGCCGGCGTTCATAGCTGTAGACGGCCGAGCGGTCGTCGCGGCGCGCGGAGTAGGCGGTCCTGCCGGCCGGCTGGATGCGGCCTTCCTGATCGAGTTCGGCGTAGCGGCGCAGGTTCACCGCGCTCCATATGCTGGTCGCCTTGCGCGGCGTGAAGCGGATGCGGTAGCGCTGCTCGTCGACGCGCTGGCGCACCCCGTCGATCCAGCCGTAGCACAGCGCCTCGTCGACCGATTGCGGCCAGGTCATGCTGGGTTCGCCGCTGCCGACCTTGTGGTAGCCGACCCACAGCTCGGTGTCCGTGGCGTGATGTGCCTTGAGCCAGCGGCCGAACTCGGCCGGCGTGCGGAAATAGCGGGCGTCCATGGCAGTCGCTCGTCGAGGCAGGCGGCGATGGTAGCGCGCAGGCCGGCGGAGTTAGAAAGTCTGGTGGTGCGTCGTGGCGTCGTTGTGCGATGGCGACTGCATTCGGCCGGCCAGGGATTGCCCGAACTCGCCCGAACCCGGTCGCCGTCGCGCCCGGCCGCGCGGCCACGGTAGCGCTTCGTGCCTCCCGGAGCCTGCCATGTCGTTTCTCAAACCCGCCGCGCGTCCCTGGCGGGCGACCGATTTCAACTACTCATGGGTCATGCCGCACCAGTTCGACGCCGACCTGGTCTACATCCTGCGCACGACCGCGCTGGTCGAATCGCGCGCCGACCAGTACGGCGATTACCTGCGCGCCGTGTTCGCGACGCGCGGCGCCCCCTGGCGCGAGGCGATCGACCGCTGGAACCACGAGGAAGCCGAGCACGGCCGTGCACTGCGGCGCCTCTGCGAAACGGCTGACGCGCCGTTCGCGTTCGATCGCCACATGGGCGCGTATCTCGACGGCGTCGCCTACCACGCCTGCGACGGCCATTCGGTGCGCGGCTCGATCGCGGGCGAACTCGTCGCGCGCTGCATCGTCGAGGCCCTGGCCAGCACCTTCTACCGCGTGCTGCGCGACAGCTGCCGCGACGAAACCGGCCGCGCCGTGCTGCATACGCTTGCGCTGGACGAAGCGCGCCACTACGGCATGTTCCACGCGATGCTGCAGGCGGAAACGGCGCGGTCGCCGCTATCCCGTTGGCGTCGGATCCGCGTCGGACTCGGACGCATGCTCGAACTCAGCGATGACCAGATCATGTTCGCCGCGTGGCTCGTCGATGCCGATGCGTCGCCGCGGTATCGGCGCGCGCAGACCGCGCGGCGTTACCAGGCCGCGCTGTACCGCCGCTATCGTTTTGAACACCTGTACTTTGCCGCGCGGCTGATCTGTCCAGTGCTGTTCGGCAGCCGCAACGACGTGCTAGGCCGCGCGTTCGCCGCCGGCTTGTGGCTGGGCTTGCGCCTGCGCGGCAGCCTGAGCCGCCTGGGTTCGCGTGCCTCGCGGCAAGAGCTGCCGCGGGCGCGGCATTGCTGAGCTGTTGCGGAGCGTCAGCGCACCGCCAGTTCGCCGATGTGCTGCGCGAGCGCGGCGTTGCCCTGCTGCAGCGCCAGCGTCTGCGCGGTCTGTCCGGCCGCATCGGCCGCCTTCAGGTCGGCACCGCGCGCGGCGAGTCTGTCGATCACGCCCTGCTTGCCGAACAGCGCGGCGAACATCGCTGCGGTCTGGCCGGCGTCGTTGCGCGTGTCGACGGCCGTGCGGCTGTCCTCGAGCAGGCGCAGCACGATGGTTTCCTCGCCCTTGAAGATGGCGCCCATCAGTGCGGTATTGCCGCGCTTGTCGCCGAGGTTGGGATTCGCACCCGCGCGCAGCAGTGCATCGACCGTATCGAGTTTGCCGTTGTAGGCCGCGAGGATCAGCGCGCTGTGGCCGGCCGCATTGACCGCGTCGATGTTCGCGCCGGCCTCGAGCAGATCGGCGACGAGGTCGTTGCGTCCCGCGCGCGCGGCGTCGAACAGATAGTCCTGCGTCTTCTGTGGCGACAGTGCGGGCTCGGACGCGGACACGAACCCGGCGGCGAGCGCCAGCAGCAGGGCGATGACAACAATGCGCATGGGCAGGCTCCGTTGATGCGAGGGTGAGCAAGAGCATGTCCGAACGTTGGGGACATGGGTTTGAGCTACGCAAAACGCCCGGCGATGCCGCACCGTCTTGGGAGAGCGGCAAGACGGCATCGCCAGGCTACGCCGGCCTATTCGGCCAGCGATTCCGCAGCGCGGCGCACCTGCGCCAGATCATCCTTGAGGGCTTGGGTGAGGCGCGTGCCGTAGTCGGCATCGGCCTTGTAGAAATGCGACAGCATCGTCAGGCGCGTGTCGGGGTGGGTGACCTGGCCCAGATCACCGGCGAGATTGGCGACGAGATTCTTCTTCGCGGTCGCGTCGAGCGTCCGGTAGAACTCGCCGGCCTGGCGGAAATTCAGCGTGCGCGCGATGCGCTGCTGCTGGCTGCTGCCACTCAGCGGCAACGCGCTGTATTTCGCATCGGCCGTCTCGGTCATCGCAAAACGGCGGCTGGGCTGGTAGTTCACGTCGGTCGTCGTCGCGCGGATATTCGCCGCACCGTCCTGGTTGCCGTTGAGCACCGCCGCGACGGGCCGGTTGATCGGCAACTGCAAGCCGTTGGCGCCGACGCGATAGAGCTGCGTATCCGCGTACGAGAAGATGCGTCCCTGCAGCAGGCGGTCTTCCGAGGGCTCGATGCCCGGTACGAGATTGGCCGGTGCGAACGCGCTCTGCTCGGTCTCCTGGAATACGTTGGACGGGTTGCGGTTCAAGGTCATCGTGCCGATCCTGGTTTCCGGCACGTCGGGCCAGATCTTCGTCGCATCCAGCGGGTCGAAGTCGAAGCCCGCGAGCTGGCCCGCCTCAAGCACCTGGATGAACAGGTCCCACTGCGGATACTCCTTGCGCGCGATCGCGTCGACGAGATCGCGCGTCAGGTGATTGAAATCGCGCGCCTGCACCTCGGCGACCTGCTTGGCGTCCAGCGTCCTGACGCCTTGCTTGCTGGCCCAGCGGAACTTCACGTAGCGATAGTCGCCGGCCGCATTGACGAACTTGTAGGCATGGACCGAACTGCCGTCCATGAAGCGATAGCCTGTTGGCGTACCGAGGTCGGAATACACGCGGGTCAGCATGTGCGTGGATTCGGGCACATGCGAGAAGAAATCGAAGAAGCGGTTCGGGTCCTGGATGTTGGTGGTCGGCGACGGCTTCAGCGAGTGGACCATGTCCGGAAACTTGATCGCGTCGCGGATGAAGAAGACCG